>NZ_JBIRUL010000004.1:222473-492681 GCF_044335095.1 Streptomyces sp. NPDC020597
GGGGGGCGCATCCGCCCGGGGGGCGGGGGGGCCCCCCCCGGGGGGGGGGGGGGGCGGGGCCCCCCCCCCCCCCCCCGCCCCCGCGTCGTGCCTAGCCGTTCTTGATGCGGTTCGTCAGCTCGGTCACCTGGTTGTAGATGGAGCGTCGCTCGGCCATCAGATTGCGGATCTTGCGGTCCGCGTGCATCACGGTCGTGTGGTCGCGGCCGCCGAACAGCGCGCCGATCTTCGGCAGCGACAGGTCCGTCAGCTCGCGGCACAGGTACATGGCGATCTGCCGGGCCGTGACCAGCGCGCGCCCGCGGGAGGTGCCGCAGAGGTCCTCGATGGTGAGGCCGAAGTAGTCGGCCGTCGCACCCATGATGGCCGTCGAGGTGATCTCCGGCGCCGAGTCCTCGCCGCCGGGGATCAGGTCCTTGAGGACGATCTCCGTCAGGCCCAGGTCCACCGGCTGCCGGTTGAGCGACGCGAACGCCGTCACCCGGATCAGCGCGCCCTCCAGTTCACGGATGTTGCGGGAGATCCGCGAGGCGATGAACTCCAGCACCTCCGGCGGGGCGTTCAGCTGCTCCTGCACCGCCTTCTTGCGCAGGATCGCGATGCGCGTCTCCAGCTCCGGCGGCTGGACGTCGGTGGTCAGACCCCACTCGAAGCGGTTGCGCAGCCGGTCCTCGAGGGTCACCAGCTGCCGGGGCGGCCGGTCGCTGGAGAGCACGATCTGCTTGTTGGCGTTGTGGAGCGTGTTGAAGGTGTGGAAGAACTCCTCCTGCGTCGACTCCTTGTCCGCGAGGAACTGGATGTCGTCGACGAGCAGGATGTCCATCTCGCGGTACCGCTTGCGGAAGCTGTCGCCCTTGCCGTCCCGGATGGAGTTGATGAACTCGTTGGTGAACTCCTCCGAACTCACGTACCGCACGCGCGTGCCGGGGTAGAGGCTCCGCGCGTAGTGCCCGATGGCGTGCAGCAGGTGCGTCTTGCCGAGGCCCGACTCCCCGTAGATGAACAGGGGGTTGTAGGCCTTCGCGGGCGCCTCGGCGACAGCGACGGCGGCCGCGTGCGCGAACCGGTTGGAGGCGCCGATGACGAACGTGTCGAAGAGGTACTTCGGGTTCAGCCGGGCCGTCGGCTCGCCGGGACCGGCCGTCGCGGGTGACTGCGACGACGAGCCCCCGGCCCCGCCGCCCTGGCCGGGGCCGGCCGGGCCGCCGCGGTGCGGGTGCCCGGGACCGGCCGGCGGCTCGGACAGTTCACGCCGGCCGTGGTCGCGCTGGTCGTAGTCGGGGCGCGACGGCTCGTACTCCGTGCGGCCGCGGTCGTACGGCGGACGGTCCACAGGCTGGGGACGGTAGTCCTGGGACGGCGGACCGTAGGAGTCCTGCGAGGGCGAACCGTACGGGTCCTGGGCCGGGGCCCCGCCGTAGGAGTCGTGGGACGAGGGCGACGCGTAGGGGTCGCGCTCGGGGAAGCCGAGCCGCTGCTGCTGCCAGCCGTACTCGTCCTGCTGCGGCCGCGGCCAGGCGCCCGGCTCGGGGCGCTGGTACTCCGACGGGTAGGCGGGCCGCGCGGTGGGCAGCTGGTCCGCGCGGGAGCCCGGCTGCTGGTCGGGGCGCGTGCCGGGCAGCTGGTCGCCGGGCCCCGGGGGCAGTTGGTCGCCGCGGTGCCGGCCATAGCCCTCGTACCGGCCCTCGTACGCGGGCTGGTTCCCGGACTCGTACCGGCCCTCCTGGCCGTCCTGGCCGTCGTAGGGCCCGGCGGGAAGCTCCTGCTCGTCGTAGCGCGCGTGCTGCGGTGCGGACGGCGACGGAGGGGGCGAGGGCTCGCCGACCGAGTCGTCGACGGTGATCGCGATGCGGATCGGGCGGCCGCACTCGCGACTCAGCGTCTCGCTGACGATCGGCGCGAGGCGGCCTTCGAGGACGCTCTTGGCGAACTCGTTCGGCACGGCCAACAGGGCGGTGTCGGCGACCAGCGCGAGCGGCTGGCAGCGGCGGATCCAGCGTTCGTCCTTCACCTCGACGCCCTGGGCGCGTCCCTCCCCGAGGAGCTGCTCCAGTACTCGTGGCCACACTGCGGCAAGATCGGCAGGCACGTCAGCCACAGGGCACGCTCTCTCGTGGGTCCCACGAACGTGTGAGTGTGGGACGGTCGGGATTCATATGGGGCGGGGCAGGGACAACGGAACGAATCGGAGTTCAGCCACGGTAGTCAGGGCGGCGGGTACGGTTCAAGTTGTTGTCCCCAGGCTGTGGACAGTGTCTCCCTGTGACCACCGGTTTGACCGGATGGCGTAGCCGCGCGTACCGTAACCAGGTCGAGTTGTCGATGGCTGCTGCCGCCTGCCTCCGATGGGCACAGATCGCGTCAGGTGATCGGGAAGCGGTGCACTCGGGCGTTGACCGCGAGCTACCTCGTGGGCGCACGGTGACAGCCAGGACGGCACCCCGCCACCACCGATTGATTTCTGGAGCCCCCGAGTGAGCAAGCGCACCTTCCAGCCGAACAACCGCCGTCGTGCCAAGACCCACGGCTTCCGCCTGCGGATGCGCACCCGCGCCGGTCGCGCGATTCTCGCGAACCGCCGCAGCAAGGGTCGCGCGAACCTGTCCGCCTGAGCCTGATCAGGTCATGACGTCGTGCTGCCTACCGAGCATCGGCTGAGGCGGCGCGAGGACTTCGCGACCGCGGTACGACGAGGTCGTCGGGCCGGCCGCCCGACCCTCGTGGTCCATTTCAGAAGCGGTGCCACGGACCCGCACGCGCCTGGGGAGAGCGCTCCCCCGACGCGTGCGGGTTTCGTCGTGAGCAAGGCTGTGGGCGGTGCGGTCGTACGCAACAAGGTCAAGCGCAGACTGCGTCACCTGATGCGCGAGCGAGTCACCCGGTTTCCCCCCGGTAGCCTGGTAGTCGTACGGGCGTTGCCCGGGGCGGGCGACGCCGACCACGCACAGCTGGCCCAAGACCTGGATGCCGCCCTCGTACGGCTACTGGGAGGGGGCGCGCGATGAAGTACCCGCTGCTGGCTCTGATCAAGCTCTACCAGTGGACGATCAGTCCGCTGCTCGGGCCGGTGTGCAAGTACTACCCGTCGTGCTCCCACTACGGCTACACGGCCATCGACCGACACGGTGCGATCAAGGGAACGGCTCTCACCGCCTGGCGCATCCTGCGGTGCAATCCGTGGTCGCTCGGCGGCGTGGACCATGTTCCGCCGCGCAAGCGCCCGCGGTGGCACGAAATGCTGCGTGACGCCTGGCGTGCACGCAGGGGCGGGACCTCCGCCGCCGAAACGGCCACCGGAGCCCCGACTGCTTCGGGCCCGGCCGCAGAGACACCGTCCCATGCCCAAGGAGCATGATTAGTGGACACGATTGCCAGCCTCTTCAGCTTCATCACGACACCTGTCTCCTGGGTCATCGTCCAGTTCCACAAGGTGTACGGGTCCATCTTCGGCCCCGACACCGGGTGGGCCTGGGGCCTGTCGATCGTGTCTCTGGTGATCCTGATCCGTATCTGCCTGATCCCGCTCTTCGTGAAGCAGATCAAGTCGACGCGGGCCATGCAGACGCTCCAGCCCGAGATGAAGAAGATCCAGGAGCGCTACAAGAACGACAAACAGCGTCAGTCCGAAGAGATGATGAAGCTGTACAAGGAGACGGGCACCAACCCGCTCTCCTCGTGCCTTCCCATCCTGGCGCAGTCCCCGTTCTTCTTCGCCCTGTACCACGTGCTCAACGGCATCGCGACGGGCGACCAGATCGGCGTCATCAACGAGCAGCTGCTGGAGAGCGCCCGCAAGGCGCACATCTTCGGCGCTCCGCTGGCGGCGAAGTTCACCGACGGCGCGGCGAAGGTGGAAGCGCTCGGCGCTTCGCTGACGGACGTCCGCGTGGTCACCGCGATCATGATCGTCCTGATGTCGGCCTCGCAGTTCTTCACACAGCGCCAGCTGATGACGAAGAACGTCGACACCTCGGTGAAGACGCCGTTCATGCAGCAGCAGAAGATGCTGATGTACGTCTTCCCGGTCATGTTCGCCGTCTTCGGCATCAACTTCCCCGTCGGTGTCCTCGTCTACTGGCTGACCACCAACGTGTGGACCATGGGCCAGCAGATGTACGTCATCCGCAACAACCCGACGCCGGGTTCCAAGGCTCAGGCCGCGTACCTGGAGCGCCTGTACAAGCACGTCACGCAGCACGGCAAGACCCGTCGCCGCAGCGAGAAGGCCATCGTCAAGGCCATCGTGGCCAAGGGCCGCGACCGCAACGACGCCGAGCGCAAGTTCATCAACGGGCTGACCAAGGTGGGCTTCGCCGCCCAGGCCGACGGCAGTGTGGTCAAGAGCGAGGCCCAGGCCGCCGCTCAGGCCGAGGACAGCGCGCAGACGAGCGCGGTCGCCAAGCGTCAGCAGCCCAAGCGGCAGTCGAAGTCCCAGCGCCAGTCCACGGCCCCCAAGGCGGCCGGTGAGACCACCTCGCTGAGCAAGTCCGACGAGCCGGAGGACACCAAGCCCTCCTCGGCCGCCGGCGACGCCAAGCAGGCCACGTCCAAGCCCGGCAGCGCCGGCCGCAGCAAGGCCCAGTCCGGGCAGCGCAAGGGCGGCCCGCAGCGCCCCAAGTCCCCGTCCAAGAAGTAGAAGGAGCCCATCCCGTGACGGAAGGCACCACCTCCGCCGCCGCCGAGGGTGCAGACACCCTGACCCGCCTGGAGCAGGAGGGCGAGATCGCGGCGGACTACCTCGAGGGTCTGCTGGACATCGCCGATCTCGACGGCGACATCGACATGGACGTCGAGGCCGACCGCGCCTCAGTGTCGATCATCAGCGACGCGGGCACCCGTGACCTGCTGAAGCTGGTCGGCCGCGACGGCGAGGTGCTGGAGGCGCTGCAGGAGCTGACGCGCCTGGCCGTGCACCGGGAGACCGGCGACCGCAGCCGGCTGATGCTGGACATCGCGGGCTACCGCGCCAACAAGCGCGCCGAGCTCTCCGAGCTGGGGGCCAAGGCGGCCGCCGACGCGAAGAACAGCGGCGAGCCGGTTCGGCTGAAGCCGATGACGCCCTTCGAGCGCAAGGTCGTCCACGACGCGGTCAAGGCCGCGGGGCTGCGCAGTGAGTCCGAGGGCGAGGAGCCGCAGCGCTTCGTCGTCGTGCTGCCCAACTGATTCGGTACGTACATCACCCCGGCCCCGTCTGTTGTGCAGACGGGGCCGGTCTTTGTCAGCCTGGTAGTTCTGGTGGTCGGCGCTCGAAGCGCTGATGCGGTACGGAAGGACGGTCCCCGTGACGGAGGCAGCGGAGCTCCCCTCTGCGCCCGATGTGGCACGCGAGGTATTCGGCGATCGCTTCGATGATGCGGTCCGATACGCCGAGCTGCTGGCCGAGGCAGGCGTGCAGCGTGGGCTCATCGGCCCGCGCGAGGTGCCTCGCCTGTGGGAGAGGCACCTGCTGAACTGCGCGGTGCTCTCCGAGGTCGTGCCGGAAGGGGTGACCGTGTGCGATGTGGGCTCGGGTGCCGGGCTGCCGGGTATCCCCCTGGCGCTCGTGCGGGAGGACCTGAAGATCACCCTGCTCGAGCCGCTGCTGCGCCGTACCAACTTCCTCACCGAGGTCGTCGAGCTCCTGGGCCTGGACCATGTGACCGTCGCCCGGGGCCGCGCCGAGGAGGTCATGGGCTCGATGCCACCGGTCCATGTGGTGACCGCCCGCGCCGTGGCCCCGCTGGACCGGCTCGCCACCTGGGGCATCCCGCTGTTGCGGCCCTACGGCGAGATGCTCGCTCTCAAGGGCGACACCGCGGAGGAGGAGCTGAAGAGTGCGGCCACCGCCCTCAGCAAGCTGGGCGCGGTGGGCACCTCCATCCTGCAGGTCGGTGAGGGAGTCGTCGACCCGCTGTCGACGGTCGTGCGGGTCGAGGTCGGGGAAAGCCCAGGCGGTGTGCGGTTCGCGGCAAAGCGGGCCAAGGCGGCGCGGACCGGCCGGGCCCGGCGACGCCGCTGAGGCGTACTCCACACAAGCTGCCCGTCCTCCTCGTCGCGGAGTGTCGCAACGGTCCGGCCGCAGGCGCTGTGCATCGTGTTTCACGTGAAACGTCGCTCCCTGCTCCACGGCATCATCAGTCGCGGCCGCGCCGCAGCCGAACCCCGCGACCGCAAGCCTCTCGGTTCACTCGATAAGGTGCGCGAGTTGTCCACAGAGGCGGATTTCTCCACAGAAGACCAGGCCTCACTGGTTCACGACCCCGAAGACATGGGAGGCTCTGTTCATTGCGAGCCTGAAGTCGAGGAGAGTGAAGCCTTGCGGTCCGACGCAAACATCGCGGGACCGATGACCGATCCGGTCCCCGGTCCCCGTACCGAGTCATTCGGGGAGGATGTTTCACGTGAAACACCGCCTCCGATGGATGACACCCCGATCGGTCGTGCTGCCCAACTCGCTGTGGAGGCTCTAGGCCGCGCCGGCGAGGGCCTGCCACGCCCTGAGCAGACCCGTGTGATCGTCGTCGCCAACCAAAAGGGCGGGGTGGGCAAGACGACGACGACCGTCAACCTTGCTGCGTCCCTGGCCCTGCACGGTGGCCGTGTCCTGGTGGTCGACCTCGACCCGCAAGGCAACGCGTCCACGGCGCTGGGGATCGATCACCACGCCGAGGTACCGTCCATCTACGACGTGCTGGTGGACAGCCGCCCGCTTTCAGAGGTCGTCCAGCCCGTTCCCGATGTAGAAGGTCTCTTCTGCGCCCCGGCCACGATCGACCTGGCCGGTGCGGAGATCGAACTGGTCTCCCTGGTGGCCCGTGAGAGCCGGCTGCAGAGAGCGATTCAGGCGTACGAGCAGCCGTTGGACTACATCCTCATCGACTGCCCGCCCTCCCTCGGCCTGCTGACGGTCAACGCGCTGGTGGCCGGCGCGGAGGTGCTGATCCCGATCCAGTGCGAGTACTACGCACTGGAGGGACTGGGCCAGTTGTTGCGCAACGTCGACCTGGTGCGGGGGCACCTCAACCCCACCCTGCATGTGTCGACCATCCTGCTCACCATGTACGACGGCCGGACGCGCCTTGCGTCGCAGGTCGCCGAAGAGGTGCGCACCCATTTCGGCGAAGAGGTGCTGCGGACGAGCATTCCCCGCTCCGTCCGCATCAGCGAAGCGCCGAGCTACGGGCAGACGGTGCTGACCTACGATCCCGGATCGAGCGGCGCCCTCTCCTATCTTGAGGCAGCACGAGAGCTTGCGCTGAAGGGCGTAGGGGTCAGCTATGACGTCACGCACGCCCATATCGGCGCTCAGAACAACCCGAACATGGTGGAGGGCGTCCAGTGAGTGAGCGACGGAGGGGGTTGGGCCGTGGTCTTGGTGCGCTGATCCCTGCTGCCCCGACGGAGAAGACGCCGGCTCAGGCCGCGGTCGGCGGAGGGTCCACCTCCCCGGCGGCTGTGCCGGTGCTGACGACCGAGCGGGGGGTGGCCGCGGCGAAGGTGGCCACGCTGCCGGCTGTTTCACGTGAAACAGAGGACTCGTCCGCGAGCAGCGTCCTTGAGTCACCTGCGCCGCCCATCGGGGCGCACTTCGCCGAGATTCCCCTCGACCAGATCACGCCGAACCCGCGCCAGCCCCGTGAGGTCTTCGACGAGGATGCCCTGCATGAGCTCATCACCTCCATCCAGGAGGTCGGGCTCCTTCAGCCGGTCGTGGTGCGACAGATCGGCCCCGGGCGCTACGAGCTCATCATGGGCGAGCGGCGCTGGCGGGCCTGCCGTGAGGCCGGCCTGGAGGCGATCCCGGCGATCGTGCGAGCCACGGACGACGAGAAGCTGCTCCTGGACGCGCTCCTGGAGAACCTCCACCGCGCGCAGCTGAACCCGCTGGAAGAGGCGGCCGCTTACGATCAACTGCTCAAGGACTTCAACTGCACGCATGATCAGCTGGCGGACCGTATCGGCCGGTCCCGTCCGCAGGTCTCCAACACCCTGCGCCTGCTGAAGCTCTCGCCGGCGGTTCAGCGCCGGGTCGCGGCCGGGGTGCTGTCCGCGGGTCACGCCCGGGCGCTGCTCTCGGTCGACGACTCGGAGGAGCAGGACCGGCTGGCCCACCGCATTGTTGCCGAGGGACTCTCGGTGCGAGCGGTCGAGGAGATCGTGACCCTGATGGGCTCGCGTCCGCAGACGGCCCAGCGGGCCAAGGGGCCGCGGGCCGGTGGCCGGCTGTCGCCGGCGCTGACCGACCTCGCGACACGGCTGTCGGACCGCTTCGAAACGCGGGTGAAGGTCGACCTCGGACAGAAGAAGGGGAAGATCACCGTCGAGTTCGCCTCGATGGAGGACCTCGAGCGCATCCTCGGCACGCTTGCTCCCGGAGAGGGGCCCGTGCTGCAGAAGGGCGTCAGCGGTGGCGCAGAGGAGACGGAAGACTGAGCGGCGGCACAGCCCGGGCAGCCTCGGGCTGAGGAGCCAGTGAGCGTGAGCGAGCCGTTTCCGGTTGTCTACCGGAACACGGCTCGCTCTTTGCTTGCGGGCAGTATCGATGGTCTCGCATGGTGGATACGATGCGGAGGGGTTGTGGCGCATCCACCTGGCAGTACCTCGGACCGGGAGGCGAGGGCATGCGAACGATGAGCCGGACCGGACTGGTGAGCGCAGGACTGGGACTGGGGGCGGTCGGCGGATTCGTCGGCAGTCTGCTCAGAGAACGGGGCGCTCTGACAGCCGCTCGCGAAGCCGCGGGCGAAGGAAGCGAGGAACAGCCTTCATGGGGCGTCGGCTCGTACCGCTCACGCTGGACAACCTTCAGGACCTTCCCAGACGCTGTCGCTCGTGTGTCTTCTGGGAACTGGACCCCGTCAGGGGTGAGGCCGCGGTAAAGGCGGGGACATCCGCTCTGGAGAAGGAGTCCTGGATCTCCGCCGTCCTGTTGGACTGGGGATCATGCGGCAGGGTCGTCTATGTGGACGACGTTCCTGTGGGCTTTGTTCTCTACGCGCCGCCCGCCTACGTGCCCCGCTCGACGGCGTTTCCCACGAGTCCCGTGTCGCCGGACGCCGTGCAGTTGATGACCGCGTTCATCATGCCGGGGTACCAGGGGCAGGGGCTCGGCCGGGTGATGGTCCAGACGGTCGCCAAGGATCTGCTGCGACGGGGCTTCAAGGCGATCGAGGCATTCGGCGACGCCCACTGGTCGGGGCCGGCCTGTGTGCTTCCTGCCGATCATCTGCTGGCGGTGGGCTTCAAGACGATGCGCTCTCATCCCGCACATCCCCGCCTGCGGCTGGAGCTGAGGACGACCCTCTCCTGGAAGGAAGACGTGGAGATGGCGCTCGACCGTCTGCTGGGGGCGGTCCAGAAGGAGCCCGCACTACGGCCTCTGTAGAGGGGCTCCGCGAGGCCTGGCGTTCGGCGAGCTCATGTTTCACGTGAAACGTGTGTGGGCCGACCCGAAGGGCCGGCCCACACACGTTCGTCGTGTAGCTGCGCGATGCCGCACGCGCGGTGCGTCACTCGGAGATGAAGGTCTCCAGGTCGCGTACGAGCGCGGCCTTCGGCTTGGCGCCGACGATGGTCTTGGCGACCTCGCCGCCCTGGTACACGTTCAGCGTCGGGATCGACATGACGCCGTACTTGGCAGCCGTGGCCGGGTTCTCGTCGATGTTGAGCTTGACGATCTCGATCTTCTCGCCGTGCTCTGCGGCGATCGCCTCGAGGGAAGGAGCGATCTGGCGGCACGGACCGCACCACTCGGCCCAGAAGTCCACCAGGACGGGCTTGTCGCTCTTGAGGACGACCTCTTCGAAGTCGGCGTCGGTCACATTCTTCAGGGTGCCGGCCACAGGGGGCTCCTTAATTCTCTGTGCGGTGGGGCGGGGAGGGGGTCAGACGGTGGTCTTCTCGGGCTCGGCCTGCTCCTCGTCGGCGAGAGCGGCGAGGTAGCGCTCAGCGTCGAGAGCGGAGGAACAGCCGGTGCCGGCTGCGGTGATCGCCTGGCGGTAGGTGTGGTCCACGACGTCGCCGGCGGCGAAGACACCGGTCAGGTTGGTGCGGGTGGACGGGGCGGCGACCTTCAGGTAGCCCTCCTCGTCGAGGTCGAGCTGACCCTTGAAGAGCTCGGTGCGCGGGTCGTGGCCGATGGCGATGAACAGACCGGTCACCGCCAGGTCCGACAGCTCGCCGGTCTTGAGGTTGCGCAGCTTCAGCCCGGCAAGCTTCGGATCGCCGTGGATCTCCGCGACCTCGCTGTCCCAGATGAACTTGATCTTCGGGTCAGCGAAGGCACGCTCCTGCATCGCCTTGGAGGCGCGCAGGGTGTCCCGGCGGTGGACGATCGTCACCGACTTGGCGAAGCGCGAGAGGAAGGTCGCCTCCTCCATCGCGGTGTCGCCGCCGCCGATCACGGCGATGTCCTGGTCCTTGAAGAAGAAGCCGTCACAGGTGGCACACCAGGAGACACCGCGGCCGGACAGGGCGTCCTCGTTCGGCAGGCCGAGCTTGCGGTGCTGGGACCCGGTGGTCACGATGACGGCCTTGGCGCGGTGGATCGTGCCGGCGGTGTCCGTGACGGTCTTGATCTCACCGGTGAGGTCCACGGAGACGATGTCGTCGGGGATCAGCTCGGCACCGAAGCGCTCGGCCTGGGCGCGCATGTTGTCCATGAGCTCGGGGCCCATGATGCCGTCCTGGAAGCCGGGGAAGTTCTCGACCTCGGTGGTGTTCATCAGAGCACCGCCCGCGGTGACGGCACCTTCGAACACCAGCGGCTTCAGCGACGCGCGCGCGGTGTACAGCGCGGCGGTGTAGCCGGCGGGACCGGAGCCGATGATGATCACGTTACGGACGTCGCTCACGGCTGGATTCCTCGTCTCTGGGGACTGCATCGGTCGAGCGGTGGGAGCCACTTGGACTCTCACCCCACCCAACGGATCCTAAGGGGCGCGCATTCCCGCTGTGTCCGGGCACACGGAGGGACGAGACCGCAGGGAACGCCGGCGCAGAGACGATGCAGGACAGCGGGTGTCGGCAGCGCGGAAAACTTCGTGTCAGCGACGGGGGTAAGAGGTCGTCAGGAGAACGTCGGCCGGACTCGCCGACGGGTGGGTCACACAGGCCTTGTCCACGATGTAGGCGTCGACCCGTGTGCTGTCCGCTGTGTCGGGGAGCACGACGAGCAGAGCTGCCGTCCCTTGATACGTGCCCTCTTCGGTGGCGAGAGCCGCGTCGCTGCGTCCGATTCCCTGCTGCACGCACGACGGAACCGTGGGCTGTCGCAGGACCCGCGGCGATCCGTTGCCGGTCTCGCCGCCGGTCTCTCCGTGGATGCCCATGCTCTGCGGGGTCCTGGAGCCGCCGGCCTTGGACAGGAGCGCGGCGACCCGGCCCTCGAGCTTGCTCGTGGAGAAGGTGTCCGGCGGGGCGGACTGATGTGCCAAGGTGCCCGGGCTCCCCGCGTCCGTGAGGGACGACACCAGGACCGAGCCGAGTCCCAGCGCCGCCGCGGTGAAGACCGCGCCGAGGACGACTACCTGACGACGACCGAGCCGCTTGCGGTTGGCGCGGCCCTCCCGGCCCGTGTGGGGTTTGCGGCCCGGCCCCGTGGTGGCGCTGCGGGCATGCCCCGGGGGGCGGCCTGACGCCGCCGCTGTTTCACGTGAAACAGCGGCCGCTTCCGCGTCGGTGGTGAGGGACGCGGATGCCTCGTGGACATCGTCCTCACCGGGGGGCGCGACGCTCGGCAGAGCCTCGGCGGCGAGGGCGGCGTCGATACGGCGGGCGACGTCGTCGGGCATCCGCGGCGGTTCGGACTGAGCGCCGAGGAGGCTTCGAATCTCCTCCAGCGAAGCATGGACGTCCGCGCACAGGGTGCAGGTGTCCAGGTGCCGGCGGACCACGGCGCTCCGGGCGGGATCGAGCAGGCCCTCGGTGAGGTCGGAGATCTCTGCGACATCCGGGTGTCCGGTCGTGTCCGTCGTCGATGTCACGCCCGCCCACCTCCGCCCTTCACAGCAGCTGAATCGCCTGTCCCGGCGCTGTCCGGACCCTCCACGTGAGGTTCCGCTGCCGGTGGGACGGATGTCCCCTGCGCCCGGTTCCGTCCTGGAGCGCCTTCTCTTCCGCCGGCCTCGGGATTCCCCTCGGTGTCACCGCCGTCCGGTCGTAGATGGGTGAGCAGGGGCAGGAGTCTTGCTCTGCCACGGGCGCAGCGGCTTTTGACCGTGCCGGTCGGCACGTCGAGCACGCGAGCGGCCTCGGCGACGGGGTAGCCCTGCATGTCCACGAGGACCAGTGCGGCCCGCTGATCGGGCGGGAGGGTGCCGAGCGCTTCGATGAGCTGGCGGTGCACGTCGTTGCGTTCCACGGGGGCGGACGCGGACTCGTGCGGCTCCAGCAACTGCTCCAGCCGCTCGGCGTCGTCGACCGGTGACGTCTTGCGGGAGGCCGCCTTGCGGGCGCGGTCCAGACAGGCGTTGACCGTGATGCGGTGCAGCCACGTCGTGACGGCGGACTGGCCGCGGAAGGTGTGGGCGGCCCGGTAGGCGGACACCAGGGCGTCCTGGACGGCGTCAGCGGCTTCCTCGCGGTCTCCCAGCGTGCGCAGGGCCACCGCCCAGAGGCGGTCACGATGTCGCCGTACGAGCTCACCGAAGGCGTCGGGATCGCCTTCGACGTGGCGGGCGAGGAGGTCCGTATCGCTCACCGCGTCGTGTGCGGCGCCGTTCGCCATGGGCCTCCTCCCCCTCCGGTGAGACGTCAGCCCGTGAACTTCACGTCGGTGATGGCCTGCTTGTAGCCGGCGCCGGTCCATTCGTCGCCGGCGTTCTTGGGCGCGGCGGTGATCCAGACGAGAACGTACCGCGTCTTCACCGCCGTCTTGGCGGAAATCTTCAGTTCCCGTCCGGACGTCCGGGCGTCCGCGATCTTCTTCATCGACGTGAGAGGCGCCGACGACGAGAGCGAGTCGGCCGCGTACAGGCCGGCGGCGGTGTAGTCGCCGCCGTAGAGAAGCCCTATCGAGACCCCCGAGACCTCCTTCTCCGAGCCGAGGTCGTAGACGATGCCCACGCCCTTCTTGTACGGCGCGAGCACGGGCCCGGCGTCGAACGAGCGCGACCGCCAGTACGTCGAGCTGTCTCCGTCGTAGGTGAGCTTCGCGTCGTTGGCGTGCTGCGGGGTGCCGTCCGGGTAGTACTCGGCGGCGTCGTGGATCTTGAGCACGCTGACCGGCTTGGGCGCCGCGCTGTTCTTGTCGCCCTCGTCCGTCGTCTGCGTCTGGTTGGTGTCGTCGGGCTTGCTCCGGTCCATCAGGGCGTCCGCGAGCTGCCAGCTGCCCAGTCCGAGTGCGGCGATGAGGAGGGCGGAGACCGCCCACTTCAGGGCCTTGCCGGTGCGGCTCTGCAGCGGAGGCGGCGGCACCGGCACACGCTGTGTGGCGGCCGGGTGCGGCGCGGGGCGGCCGTAGGTGCCCTGCTGGTAGGTCGTGCGCTGGTACTCGGGCGGGGCGGTGAAGGCCGGCTCCGGCGGGCGGATGCGGGGCATCTCGCCGATCGCCTTCACCAGTTCCTCCGGCGTGGTGCAGGCGGCCTCATGCCGGGAGGCGGTCGCGCCGTCGTTCACCAGCGCGCGCATGGACAGCTCCGACAGCCCGCGGTGGACGCCGGCACGCACCTGGTCGGGTGCGATCAGCCCGACGTCCTTGGGTAGGCCGGACAGCCCGTAGGCGTCGTTCTCGTAGGGCCAGCGCTGGGTGAGCGCCGCATAGAGCAGGGCGCCGATCGCCTCGGTGTCGGTGCGCTGAGGGGTATCGGTGGAGACGCCGCGCAGGGCGGCGTTCACGGCGAGGCCGCGGATGCGCCACTGTCCTGAGGAGGTGCGCAGCACGGCGTTGGGGTTCAGCCGCAGGTGCGACAGTCCTTCGCGATGCGCCGCGGCCATCGCGGAGGCGATCTGACTGACCATCTGGTAGGCGTCGTGCGGCTCCAGCGGACCGGCCGCGAGCAACGCGGTCAGTTCGGTGGCGTCGGGCAGCCACTCGTGGACGACGTAGACGAGGTCGTTCTCCTCGACGGCGTCCAGCACCTGGACGAAGCGGGGATCGCCCAGCAGGGCGGAGGATCGGGCCGCGGCCAGCACCGAACGGGCCCGTGAGTGGTCCGCGGGCAGGATGTGGACGCCCACGGCCCGGCGCAGTTTCTCGTCGACCGCACGCCAACTGCTGAAGCCGTCCAGACGGGTGACGCACTCTTCGAGGCGGTAGCGTCTGGCGAGCTTGTGACCGCTGTGCAGTTCCGGCGGTGAGGCCTTTCCGGGATGTTCCGTCCCGCCGCTCCCTTGTGCCTCGTCGCTGTCCGTGTCCTGCTCCCGGTTCTTGACCACCCCGTCGGCCGTGGACTGGTCCGCTTGTGCGGTCAGCGGCTCGTCACCGCTGTTGTCTGCCACGTCGACGGCAGCTGTGCTCCGTTCCGCCACCGTCGTTCCTGCCTCCCCATCCATTGCGCGCCGTCCGACCTCGTGCGCGCCGTCCGACGCCGAACCCAATTGTGCCCACAGTCCGCCGCTATGCACGACACGCGGCGGCGGACGATGGTTGTGCGCCTACCCCTTGTCTCAGCGACCCAGGCGTCCGCGCACCATACCGACGAGCGAGTTGAGCTCCTCGATGCGCATGCGGCGGGCGGCGACGAAGAAGACACCGAGCAGCAGTGCCCCGCCGGCCAGCAGCGCGGCGAACGAGCCCAGGACGCCCTGGCCGAGACTGTGGCCGATGCCGTAGCAGGCCGCGCCGCTGATCAGGGCGGCCGGCACGGAGGCGATGCACAGACGGGCATAGGTGCGCAGGACGTGGGAGCCGTCGAGGTCGCCGCCCAGCCGCTTGCGCAGCCGGTTCCAGGCGACGCCGACGCCGATCGCGTACGCCAGGCCGTAGGAGGCCGCCATGCCGACCACCGCCCAGCGGGTGGGGAGGACGAAGTAGCAGACCAGAGAGGCGCTCGCGTTGACCGCGGCCACGATGACCGTGTTGTAGAAGGGGGTGCGGGTGTCCTCGTAGGCGTAGAACGCGCGCAGGACGACGTACTGCACGGAGTAGGGGATCAGGCCGAGGCCGAAGGCCATCAGCATGAAGCCCATGTTCGTGGCCGCGCCCGTGCCCGAGGAGCCGAAGATCAGCGTGCACATCGGGATGCCGAGCGCGAGGAAGCCGAAGGCGATCGGCACGATCGCGACCGCGGTGGTGCGCAGGCCCTGCGAGATGTCGTCGCGGACCGCGCCACCGTCGTCCTCGGCCGCCGAACGGGAGATGCGGGGCAGCAGCGCGGCCATCAGGGAGACCGTGATGATGGCCTGCGGCAGGCCCCAGATGAGCTGGGCGTTGGCGTAGGCCGCGAAGCCGGTGCCGTCGATGTGCGAGGCCTTGCCCGCCGACGTGGACAGCTGGGTGACGACGAGCGCGCCGGCCTGGTTGGCCAGGACGAACAGCACGGTCCACTTGGCGAGGGTCGCCGCCTTGCCGAGGCCGTGGCCCTTCCAGTCGAAGCGCAGCCGCAGCCGGAACCCGGTCTCGCGCAGGTACGGGATCATCGCGAGGGCCTGGACGACCAGACCGAGCAGGACGCCGACGCCGAGCAGCCGCTCGGCCTCCGGCGGGATCGTCGTGACCTTCATCCCCGAGTCCGCGGAGGTGCCGTAGACCCAGATGAACATGCCCAGCGTCACGATGATGACGATGTTGTTGAGGACCGGCGTCCACATCATCGCGCCGAACTTCCCGCGCGCGTTGAGGATCTGACCCATCACCACGTGGACGCCCATGAAGAAGATCGAGGGCAGGAAGTAGCGGACGAAGGTGACGCCCACCTCGTTGGCCGCCGGTTCGCCGGCCACCGAGTCGGACAGCAGACGGATCAGGACGGGCGCGGCGGCGATCGCGGCGACGGTGAGCACGCCGAGCGCCACCATGACCAGCGTGAGCAGGCGGTTGGCGAAGGCCTCGCCGCCGTCCTCGTCCTCCTTCATGGCGCGCACGAGCTGCGGCACGAAGACGGAGTTGAGGCCGCCGCCGACGGTCAGGATGTAGATCATCGTGGGCAGCTGGTAGGCGACCTGGAAGGTGTCGCCGAGGAGGCCGACGCCCAGCGCCGAGACGATCAGCGCGGACCGGACGAAGCCGGTGAGGCGGGAGACCATCGTGCCCGCCGCCATGACGGCGCTGGACTTCAGCAGACCCGCGGCTCGTCCGCCCTTCTTCGGGGCGGCCGGGGCGTCGGGCACGGGAGCCGCGTCCGGCGTGGCGGTGAGGTTCATCGTCTGGTCCACCGCGGGGGACGGGGATGCCGGTCCCTGGCGGCGGGCAGCCGCCGCCGGTCCGCCGGGAGCCTGTGCCGGGCCCGGCACGGCCGGCGGCTCCGCCGAGCCGGCCTGCTGCGGGTGACCGCTCTGCTGCTGGTCCCGGAAGAGGTGGGCGAACGCGTCGGGCTGGTGCTGCTGCTCGCCGGAGTGCGTCACCAGGTCGTCGACGCCGACGAACCGGGTGGTGCGAGGGTCGTCGCCGTACGGCAGGTACTGGGTGGGACCCTCCGGCTCGGGCGCCGGCGTCCGGGCCCACATACGCGGGTCGGGGGCGTACGGGGACTGCTCAGGCGTGCCGTACAGCGGCTGCGGCGGCTGGTGGGAGCCCGGCGGCGGCGGGGGGTGCGCGGCACGGTCGTACAGCGCCTCGGCGACCGGGTCCTGTGCGGTGAGGTCCTGGGACCGGTAGGGATCCTGGTCGTAGGCGTCCTGGAGGTACATGTCCGCGGGGTGCTGCGGCGGCACCTGCCCGTTCTCGGGCGGCATGCCCTCGGGAGGGCCCGAGCCGCCCGCGGCCTGGCCGCGGTCACCCTCGTACGGCGCGTTCATGGTTACCCCACCTCATCGTCCCGGGCCCACCGGCCACGACATCCTCAACGGTCCACTCTCTCACCCGTGCCGGACGGGTCCGCGCTTTCCGCTGCGGTGTCCGGCGTCCCGTCACTCGCCTGCTGCGGGCCGTCCGCCCCGGTCGGGACCCCGGACTCCTCCCCGGCGTGCTCCAGGGAATCCTCGGGCTTCTCCGGGCCTGCGGAGGGCTCGTCCGCTGCGTCGGGCCCGGCCTCCTCGCTCTCCCGGGAGGCGTCCGGCTCTTCGGTCTCCCGGGCCGCTGCGCGTTTGCGGTGGGTGTACATGCGGAAGCCCGCCAGCACCAGGAGCAGGACGCCGCCGCCGATGACCAGCATCACCGTGGCCGTGATCTCGGTGACCTTCACTTCGAAGGCGACCGCGGTGCCGTACTTCTGGCCGTCCTCGGTGTACAGCTGCGCGATCACCCGTGTCTGGCCGTTGACGTTGGCGGACGTGGGGAACTTCACGGTCGACGTGTGTCCGCCGGAGACGGTGACCCGCTGCTCGGAGAAGTCGTCGCCGTCGATCTCCAGACGGGTCGGGTTGGTCGACGTGAGCCGAAGGATCAGGTGGTCGACGCCCTGCACCAGGTTGTTCTGCACGGTCACCGGGATCGTGGCGCTGCGCCCGGAGAGCTTCGTGTCCGACTTGTCGATCAGCTTGACCTGGCCGGTGAGGGTGTCGAGGTACTCCCGCACGCCCTGCCGGAAGGCGCTCGCTTCGGTGCTGCGGCCTCGCCAGGACGTGGACATCTCGCGGTTTATGGCCCGCCCGAAGGGGGTCACCACCCGGGCTTCCCGGGCGAGGATCACCTTGAAATTGTCGAGTTCTTCCTGGGTCTCGGCCATCTCCTCGAAGGCCGACCGGGGCAGCTGCTGCTTGCGCAGCGCGGCGGGATACGCCTTCTTCGACGGCACCGTGGTGCTGGCGCGCGGATCCGGCTTGGCCTTGGCGGCCGCCGTGAGCGGCTGGGACTGCGACCAGGTTGCGGTCTGGAGCGTGGTGACGGCCTGGGCGAGCGCCCTGGCCTGGGCGGCGGTCTGCATCCGCTGAGGGGCGACGACGATGCTGCGCTGCTTGTCCGTCTGCAGGTTCAGCTCGAGGCTCTGGGCGAGGAACCGCTGTACGGCGAGCGTCGCCGCGGAGGCCCTGGTCAGATCCCCCTGGAACGCCGTCGACAGCCGTGCGTCCGCCACCACGGCCGTGATGCCGCCGCCGATCGGCCGGGCCGCGGACGGCGTGTACGAGAGGTCGCCGTCCGTCAGGCTGTCGCTGCGCGCGATCACCTTGTCGGCGCCGGCGGAGGTGGCGACCTTCACGATCGAGGGGTCGACGGCGCCTTCCACCGGCCAGGCGTAGTCGGTGCTCGGGGTCACGTGGAGCACCGTCTCCACCGTGGTGGCGGCGACGTCCGTGGCGGCCTTGAGCTGGCTCAGCGAGCCGGTGACGCCGGTGCCGTTGTGCGCGAGCGAGGCCAGATCGGGGTCGGCGAAGGGCAGCGCCACGACTTCCTTGCCGGTGACCGCGCTCTGCAGATCGGCGAGCCACTGCTTGGCGACCGCCTGACGGGTGCCGGCCGTGGTGGTGTCGCCCTCGCCGCGGATCCGGTAGCTGCCGGTCATGGCGTCGACGGACGCCAGCAGGTCCGGGTCGATCACCCAGGTGACGTCGAGTTCCCTGCCGAGGCTCAGGAGCTGGTCGAGGCGGCCGCCGGGCGAGATCTCCCGGGCCAGGTCGTCGTTGAGGAAGACAGGCGTCTGCTGGGCGTTCGAGCCGGTCTCCGCCGTCATGTGGACGCTGGAGGTCAGCGGCCACAGCACGGTCGTCCGGGTGCGGGTGTCCGCGGTGTCGGGCTGCCACGGCAGGAAGGTCCGCTGCACGCCCAGCACCTGCTCCCACTGCCTGGCCGGCGTCTCGCCGGAGAGGGTGACGCTCAGTGGGTAGACGCCGTCCTTATCGAGGTCGAGCTTGTCGACCGGGACGGCGATGGTGAAGTGCTCCGCGACACCCGGCGTGAGCCTGGCGAACGCGGCGACGTACTTGCCGCCCACCTCGGCGCCGTCCGCGGGGAGGGCGTCCGCGCGGTCGGCGGCACTGTCGATCGCCGAGCGGGTGGTGAGCGGTGAGCCCACGCTCAGGCCCACGTGGGCGTCGGTCACCGCCTGCTTGCCGTTGTTGGTGACCGTGCCGGAGACGGTCACCGTGTCCCCTTCGCCGGGAACGGCGGGGGTGAGCGAGTCGACGGCGACGGCCACGGTTCCCGCGTCGGAGGAGTCCTTGGCGGCGGAGTGGCCGGCGGCCTGCGCGGGCAGCTGAAGGAGACCGGCCAGCAAGGGCGCCCCGGCGAGCAGTGCGCCGGTGCGCCGCAGCCACCGGCGGGCAGGTGAGGGGTGCATCCCCGGGAAGTCTGCCGCCTCGGCCACGCGTTCGCCCGTCCTCGTCGTCGTCAGTGGTCGTCGGAATGTGCGTCCACGCATGGTAACGATGCGCGCTGAGGGGAAGTGCCGCGGACTGCGCCACAAGATCGTGAAGGAACGGTGGCCCCGTCCGCTGTGTACCGTTATGCAGCCGGACGTTCTCCCAGGGGCTTATGGGCGGCATAAATAGAGGTTGCACCCTTACCCGAGGGTACGTCCCGCGGCGCCGAAACAGGGGGGCCTCGGCTCGCCAGGGCACGTACCCTCTTCTGTTGTGCCGAACGCCAACGAAGACAACCTCAGCGCCCTGAGTCAGGTGCAGCACCGCGCGGTGAGCGAACTCCTGCGGGTCGCTCCTGTCGCCGACGACCTCGCCCGTCGTTTCCAGGAGGCCGGATTCTCCCTCGCCCTGGTCGGCGGCTCGGTCCGGGACGCTTTGCTCGGCCGGCTCGGCAACGATCTGGACTTCACGACGGACGCCCGGCCCGAGGACGTCCTGAAGATCGTGCGCCCCTGGGCGGACTCCGTGTGGGAGGTCGGGATCGCCTTCGGCACCGTGGGCCTGCAGAAGGAGGCCCGGGTCGAAGGCGTCGACCGGTGCTTCCAGATCGAGGTCACCACCTATCGCTCCGAGGCGTACGACCGCACCTCGCGCAAGCCCGAGGTGTCCTACGGCGACTCCATCGAGCAGGACCTCGTCCGGCGTGACTTCACCGTCAACGCCATGGCCGTGGCGCTGCCCGAGAAGGAGTTCATCGACCCGCATGGCGGTCTCGGTGACCTCGCGGCCCGGGTTCTGCGCACTCCGGGCACGCCGGAGGAGTCCTTCTCGGACGACCCGCTGCGGATGATGCGTGCTGCCCGTTTCGCCGCCCAGCTCGACTTCGAGGTCGCCGCGGAGGTCGTCACGGCCATGACGGAGATGGCCGGCCGTATCGAGATCGTCTCCGCCGAGCGGGTACGGGACGAGCTGAACAAGCTGATCCTCTCCACGCACCCGCGCAAGGGGCTGGCCCTGCTGGCCGACACCGGCATCGCCGCTCATGTGCTGCCCGAGCTGCCCGCCCTGCGGCTGGAGAGCGACGAGCACCACCGGCACAAGGACGTCTACGAGCACACCTTGATCGTCCTTGAGCAGGCGATCGACCTGGAGGAGGACGGCCCCGACCTCGTGCTGAGGCTTGCCGCGCTGCTGCATGACATCGGCAAGCCGCGCACCCGCCGCTTCGAGAAGGACGGCCGTGTCTCGTTCCACCACCACGAGGTGGTCGGAGCGAAGATGACGAAGAAGCGCATGACGGCCCTGAAGTACTCCAACGAGCTGGTGAAGGACGTCTCGCGGCTGGTGGAGCTCCACCTGCGCTTCCACGGGTACGGCATGGGTGAGTGGACGGACTCTGCGGTGCGTCGCTATGTCCGGGACGCCGGGCCGCTCCTCGAACGCCTCCACAAGCTGACCCGCTCGGACTGCACCACGCGGAACAAGCGGAAGGCGGCGTCGCTCTCGCGGGCGTACGACGGGCTGGAGGAGCGCATCGCCCAGCTGAAGGAGAAGGAACAGCTGGACGCGATCCGCCCCGACCTCGACGGCAACCAGATCATGGAGATCCTGGGCGTCGGGCCGGGCCCTGCCATCGGTAACGCGTACAAGCATCTGCTGGAGCTGCGCCTGGAGCACGGGCCGATGGAGCACGACGCCGCGGTGGCCGCCCTCAAGCAGTGGTGGGCCGAGCAGGGCTGAGATCGCGACGAGGGGCATGTTTCACGTGAAACATGCCCCCAGGCGGTCTGATCGCCGGACGTGACAAGGGGCGGTGTTTCACGTGAAACACCGCCCCTTCGTACGCTGCCTTACTTCTTCGCGTAGTCCTTCAGGCAGAGCAGGAAGTTGCTGCCGTCGCCGGTCTCGGTGTACGAGTACTGGAAGTCCTTGGCCTCGGCCTTGCACTTGCTGTCGGCGGTGAGCTCCGTGAACGAGCCCTTGACCTTCGCGAGCACGATGTACTGCGCCTGCGAGGAGTCGCACTTGACGACCTCGAGGTCGGGGTCGTTGTCGTTGCTGTTGCCGCGGTGCATGCAGTCGCCGACCGCCGCCGTCTTGGCGTCGTCCTGGCTCGATATGTAGGCGCCGATGGCCGCGCCGATGACCGCGATCACGATGACCACGTTCTTGATCAGCTTGAAGCTGACCTTGCGGCGGGGCTGCTCCGGCGGAACCGCGCCGTAGGGGGCGGTGGGGTAGCCGGGCTGGCCGGGCTGCTGGGGGTAGCCGCCCTGCGGCGGGTAGGGCGCCTGGCCCTGGGGCTGGCCGTAGGGCTGCTGGCCCTGCTGCGCAAACGGGTTCTGGCCCTGGGGCGGCGGAGTCGACACTTGGGGTTCCCCCTAGAAACTTAGGTGTGGCGCGAAATCATTCGCTAAGTAAGACCCACGTAAGTTACCGGGCCCCACTGACAACGCCGCACCTGAGGGGGAGTCTGTGTCATTGATGTGACACTCGGCGACGTGCAAAGCGGGCCATAGCGCCAGCATTTGCTCCGTAGATAACGGAGATCGTGACCACCAGGGCGGCAGAGCGGCCGTCAGGCGGCAGCATCAGGGCGGAGATTGCGGCGGCGCCGACGAACGCGACGTTGAACAGCACGTCGTAGAGCGAGAAGATCCGGCCGCGGAAGCCGTCCTCCACACGGGACTGGATGACGGTGTCGGTGGCGATCTTCGCGCCCTGGGTGGCCAGCCCCAGCGCGAACGCGGCGACGAACGCGGCGGTCCGGGCGAAGGGGAGCATCAGCAGGGGCTCCAGCACCATGGCCGCCCCGGAGCAGACGACGATCCAGCGGAGCGGGCCAAGTCGCCCCACCGCCGCGGGCGTCACCACCGCCGCGACGAAGAAGCCGGCTCCGGAGACGCCCACCGCGACTCCCAGCAGGGCCAGTCCGTCGTCGGGGTCGGACGACCAGGCGTACCGGCACAGCATCAGCACCATGACGGTCAGAGCGCCGTAGCAGAACCGCATCAGTGAGATCGAGACGAGCGCCCAGGCGGCCTCCTCACGCCGCGGCTCGGACAGATGTCGTACGCCGGCCGAGAGGCCGCGCACAGTGCCCCTGAGCGCGGCCGCCAGACCGGGCGGGACCGGCCCACGGTCGGGCCCGAGCAGATCCGCGGCCATGGACAGCGACATGAGCGCTGCGCACAGATACAGGGCGCACGCCAGCAGCACCACCGCCGTATCGGAGTCGGCGACCAGCCGGACGGCGAAGGCGAGACCACCGCCCGCGACCGCGGCCAGCGTCCCGGCCGTCGGTGAAAGGGAGTTGGCCATCACAAGACGCTCGCCGTCGACCACGCGCGGAAGGGCCGCGGACAGCCCGGCGAGGACGAAGCGGTTGACCGCGGTGACGCACAGCGCGGAGGCGTAGAAGAGCCAGTCGGGCGCCCGGCCGACCATCAGTGCGGCTGTCGCGGACGCCAGCAGGGCGCGCAACAGATTGCCGTGCAGGAAGACCTGCCGACGGCGCCAGCGGTCCAGGAGGACGCCGGCGAAGGGACCGACCAGCGAATAGGGCAGCAGCAGGACCGCCATGGCGGAGGCGATCGCGGTGGCCGACGCCTGCTTCTCCGGGGAGAACACGACGTAGGTGGCGAGCGCGACCTGGTAGACGCCGTCCGCGCACTGGGAGAGCAGCCGCACGGCGAGCAGGCGACGGAAGTTCCCGAAGCGCAGCAGGACGCGCAGATCACGGACGACGGCCATGGGCACAGCCTCACATACGGGGAGGGTCCCCGGGTCGGCTGACCCGGGGACCCTTCTCAGCCCTGGCAGGAGCGAATTTCCGTTCGGTCGGGCTAGCGCTCGACCTCGCCGCGGATGAACTTCTCGACGTTGGCGTAGGCCTCGTCGTCGAAGTACTGGACCGGCGGGGACTTCATGAAGTAGCTCGACGCCGACAGGATCGGACCGCCGATGCCGCGGTCCTTCGCGATCTTCGCGGCGCGCAGGGCGTCGATGATGACACCCGCGGAGTTCGGGGAGTCCCACACCTCGAGCTTGTACTCGAGGTTCAGCGGGACGTCGCCGAAGGCACGGCCCTCGAGGCGGACGTACGCCCACTTGCGGTCGTCCAGCCAGGCCACGTAGTCCGAGGGACCGATGTGGACGTTCTTCTCGCCCAGCTCGCGGTCGGGGATCTGCGAGGTGACGGCCTGCGTCTTCGAGATCTTCTTCGACTCGAGGCGGTCGCGCTCCAGCATGTTCTTGAAGTCCATGTTGCCGCCGACGTTGAGCTGCATGGTGCGCTCGAGACGGACACCGCGGTCCTCGAACAGCTTGGCCATCACACGGTGCGTGATGGTGGCGCCGACCTGGGACTTGATGTCGTCGCCGACGATCGGGACGCCCGCCTCGGTGAACTTGTCCGCCCACTCCTTGGTGCCGGCGATGAAGACCGGGAGAGCGTTGACGAACGCGACCTTGGCGTCGATGGCGCACTGGGCGTAGAACTTCGCCGCGTCCTCGGAGCCGACGGGCAGGTAGCAGACGAGGACGTCGACCTGTCGGTCCTTGAGGATCTGGACGACGTCGACCGGGGCCTCGGCGGACTCCTCGATGGTCTCGCGGTAGTACTTGCCGAGACCGTCCAGGGTGTGGCCGCGCTGGACCGTGATGCCCTTGTTCGGGACGTCGCAGATCTTGATGGTGTTGTTCTCGCTGGCGCCGATGGCGTCCGAGAGGTCGAGGCCGACCTTCTTCGCGTCGACGTCGAAGGCCGCGACGAACTCGACGTCACCGACGTGGTAGTCCCCGAACTGCACGTGCATCAGGCCCGGCACCTTGGTCGCCGGGTCGGCGTCCTTGTAGTACTCGACGCCCTGCACCAGCGATGCCGCGCAGTTGCCCACGCCGACGATGGCTACGCGAACCGAACCCATTCCGGTTGCTCCCTGTGTGTACGAGTGAGGCCCTGGGTGGGCGCTCACGTGGCGGTGTCGTCGGGCGAATCCGTCCCGGGGATGTCCCCGGCACGGGGCAGGACGCCCGGCGATCCAGATGTGGTGTTCTGCTGAGCGGGCCCCCCGGAGTCGGAACCCTTCAGGTCCCGTCCGGCCCGCTCGCTCTCGATGAGCTCGTTCAGCCAGCGCACTTCGCGCTCCACGGACTCCATTCCGTGGCGCTGGAGCTCAAGCGTGTAGTCGTCGAGGCGCTCCCGTGTGCGCACCAGGGAGGCGCGCATCTTCTCGAGGCGCTCCTCCAGCCGGCTGCGGCGGCCCTCCAGCACGCGCATGCGCACATCACGTGACGTCTGCCCGAAGAAGGCGAAACGAGCGGCGAAGGTCTCGTCCTCGTACGCGTCGGGGCCGGTCTGTGAGAGCAGCTCCTCGAAGTGATCCTTGCCCTCGGCCGTCAACCGGTAGACGATCTTGGCGCGCCGCCCTGTGAGGGGTGCGGCGAGGGCGTCCTCGGTGGTGTTCCCCGGCTCTTCGATCAACCAGCCGTTGGCGACCAGCGTCTTGAGGCAGGGGTAGAGCGTGCCGTAGCTGAACGCACGGAACACGCCCAGTGATGTGTTGAGTCGTTTGCGCAGCTCATAGCCGTGCATCGGGGACTCGCGGAGCAGCCCGAGGACGGCGAACTCGAGGATCCCGTAACGCCGGCTCATCGTCGCCTCCCCTCGGTCCGTCTCGGCTTATCTCGCTCTGATGTATCGACTCGATACATCACGACGATAGAACGGCCTTCCGGATGCGACAAGAGGGCAAATGGTGAACGGGATCACATCACTGATTAGTTGGAGGCAGGTTGTCTGATTTGGGGTGAATTTTGGGGCTAGGCAGGTTTTGGTGGTGCGTAGTCTGTGCGCCATGCACACCACCGGGACCCATGAGACGCCGGGGGGCGTCGAGGTCCTCGGTGCAGTACGGATGAATGCGCGACCGACCGCGTCCGTACTTTGGGGGGACAGGAAACCAGCCGCCTTTTCCAGGCGCGCACGGATGCGCCTGCCCGAGGAGTAATCGTTCGATGAGCGAGCACCGTCGCAAACCGCCGCAGCCGCAGGGAGGCGGACGTGCCGCGGCCCGACGCGGCCAGTCCGGTGCGTCCTCCGGCCGCCGCGCGGCACCGCGAGGCGCCACCGGATCTCCCTCCGACTACGGCTTGGGGCAAGGGGTCGGAGGCGACGAGCAGCCGTTCGGCAGCCGTGCCGACGCCCGACGCTCGTCCCCGAGGAACGCGGGCGGACGGCGTAGAGCAGCCGAACCCGCGCAAGGCCGGCGCGGCGGCTCCACCGGCCCCGGCCGGGGCAGAGGACGGGCCACGCCGGACCGGAAGCGTCTGGCCGACTACCCGCGCGCCGGGAAGGACGGCTGGCAGCGCTGGGTGCCGTCCTGGAAGCTCGTCGCCGGTCTGTTCGTCGGTTTCGTCGGCAGCCTGGTGGCCGTGGCGGGCATCGGGTACGCGATGGTGGGCATTCCGGACATCGCCAAGACGGCGACGGCCCAGAACAACGTCTACTACTGGAAGGACGGCACCCAGATGGTTGCCACCGGTGGTGAGACGAACCGGCAGAACATCGACCTCTCGCAGATCCCGGAGGAGATGCGCTGGGCGGTGATCTCGCAGGAGAACAAGACCTTCTACGACGACAGCGGCATCGACCCCAAGGGCATCGCCCGCGCCGTGTTCAACATGGCCCGCGGCGGACAGACGCAGGGCGGATCGACGATCACCCAGCAGTACGTCAAGAATGCGATGCTCAACGACCAGTCGCAGACGCTCTCCCGGAAGTTCAAGGAGATCTTCGTGTCCATCAAGGTGGGCGCCGAGGTCGACAAGAACCAGATCATGGCCGGCTACCTGAACTCGGCGTACTACGGCCGCAACGCCTACGGCATCCAGGCTGCCGCACGCGCCTACTTCAACAAGGACGCGATCAAGCTCAACCCGGGCGAGTGCGCCTTCCTGGCCGCCATGCTGAAGGGCGCCACGTACTACGACCCGGCCGGCGCGACCTCCGTCGACCCGGTCGGCGCGACGCCCGCCGCGAACAGCAAGCGGGCCCTGCGCCAGATGCAGGACACGCTCGACAAGATGGTCGAGTACGGTCATCTGGACGCCTCCGTGCGGGCCAAGTACCCGACGCTCCCCGAGTGGGAGAACCCGCGCTCGAACACCGACCTCAAGGGCCAGGTCGGCTATCTCGTCGACCTCGCCAACGGTTACCTGGTCACCAACAGCAAGAAGACGGGGATCACCCAGGACTCGCTGCAGCAGGGCGGCTACTCGATCTACACGACCTTCGACAGGGCCAAGGTCACGAAGCTCGAGGAATCGGTCAAGAAGGTCCAGCAGGCCAACATCAAGCCGAAGCAGCGGCCGGACACGGACACCCACGTGCAGTTCGGCGGGGCGTCCGTGGAACCTTCCACCGGTGCCATCAGGGCCATCTACGGCGGTGAGGACGCCACCAAGCACTTCACCGACAACGCCGACCAGACCGGCGCGCAGGTCGGTTCGACGTTCAAGCCGTTCGTGCTGGCGGCCGCGATGACCTGGGGCGTGCGCAATCCGGACCTGGGGTCGTCGCAGGCCCAGGACGAGCGCACCATCGTCTCGCCGAAGAGCCTGTTCAGCGGCAAGAACAAGCTGAAGATCAAGAACTACGACGGCACGGTCTGGAAGAACGAGAAGGGTGAGGAGTGGCTGCAGACGAACGACGGCAACGTCTCGCTCGGCACGCCGCCCAAGTTCAAGATCGACCTGCGTGAGGCGATGCGTGAGTCGGTGAACTCCGCCTTCGTGCAGCTGGGCATGGACGTGGGCCTGGAAAAGGTGAAGGACTCGGCCGTCAAGGCGGGCCTGAAGCCGTCCAGCCTGACCAACAGCGGCTTCCCGTCCTTCTCGATCGGCATCTCCGACCCGAGCGCGATCCGGATGGCGGGCGCGTACGCCACGTTCGCCGCCAGCGGCAAGCAGCGCGACCCGTACTCCGTGGAGAAGGTCACGAGCGAGAAGGGCCAGATCTTCACGCACGAGGACGAGACCGAGCAGGCGTTCACGGACAAGGTCGCCGACAACGTCACCGACGTCCTCAAGACCGTGGTCGAGAAGGGCACCGGTACCAACGCCCAGCTTCCTGGCCGCCAGGTCGCGGGCAAGACCGGTACCACCGACGGCAACAAGTCGGCCTGGTTCGTGGGCTACACCCCGCAGCTGTCGACCGCGGTGAGCATGTTCCGCTACGACGACGACGAGTCGAACAAGAACCGGACCTTCCTGGAGATGTTCGGAACGGGCGGCCAGAAGAAGATCCACGGCGCCTCGTTCCCGGCGCAGATCTGGCACGACTACATGGCTGAAGCCTTGGAGGGCACCCCGGCGAAGGACTTCCCGGAGCCCGAGCCCATCGGCGAGGTCGTCAACGCGGAGCCGTCGCCGTCGCCGTCGCCCTCGGCTTCCGAAAGCGAGGAAGAGAAGCCGTCGCCGTCGCCGTCCCCCAGCCGGCCCTCGATCGAGCCCTCGCCCTCCTCGTCGGAGACCTGCAACAGCTTCTTCGGCTGCGACGGTCAGAGCAGCGGCGGGGTGAACGGTGGAAACGGCAACGGCGGAAACGGCAACGGCGGTAATGGCGGCACCAGCCCGTCGCCGACTACGTCGGACAACGAGGGTGACCCCAGAGGCAATACCAGCAGCGGGTTCTTCGGAGGGCCTGCTGGTTAGCCGTACATCAGCCGGCTCCTAGTCCGGCTTGGGTGTTTCACGTGAAACATGCGCATGTTTCACGTGAAACGAGGGCCGTTCCACCGCACCAGGTGGGGCGGCCCTCGGCGTTCACCCAGCTGTGTACGGCAGGATGTCGCCCATGCCCAGTGCAGAATCGACGCCGGCCCGCCTGAACGAGCCGGATCCGGTAAAGCCGACCAGCGAAGACCCGGTGGCCGCCGCCGGCAGTGAGCTGATCGGCGGCCCCCTCGGCCGACGAGCCCTGCTGGGAACGTCCTGGTGGACCCCCGTACGAATCATCGCGCTCGTGGCGATCGGGATGTTCGCCCTAGGACTGATCCAGAAGGCGCCCTGCTACAACGGCGGCTGGTTCTTCGGTGCCAGCTCCCAGTACACGCACGCCTGCTACTCGGACATCCCGCACCTCTACCAGGGGCGCGGCTTCGCCGACGGACTCGTGCCGTACTTCGACAAGCTCCCCGGCGACATGGACTACCTCGAGTACCCGGTGCTGACCGGTGTGTTCATGGAGGTGGCCGGCTGGCTGACGCCGGGCAGCGGCAGCATCCAGCACCAGGAGCAGTGGTACTGGATGGTCAACGCCGGGATGCTGATGGCGTGCGCTGCCGTCATCGCCGTCTGTGTGACCCGGACGCACGCCCGGCGACCGTGGGACGGCCTGCTGATCGCCCTGGCGCCCGCCGCTGCGCTGACCGCGACCATCAACTGGGACCTGCTGGCGGTCGCTCTGACGGCCCTGGCCATGCTGATGTGGTCCCGGGGCCGGGCCCTGGCGTTCGGCCTCCTGCTGGGCCTCGCGACTGCCGCGAAGCTCTACCCGGTCTTCCTGCTCGGCCCGCTGTTCGTGTTGTGCTGGCGTGCCGGGAAGTGGCGGGACTTCGGCAAGGCGCTGGGAGGCGCGGCCGTGGCCTGGCTCGTGGTGAACCTGCCGGTCATGCTCTTCGCCTTCGAGGGGTGGTCCAAGTTCTACCGGTTCAGCCAGGAGCGGGGTGTCGACTTCGGGTCCTTCTGGCTGATCCTGGCCCAGAACTCCAGCGACCCCCTCACCACCGACAGCGTCAACACGCTGGCCACGCTTCTGGTCGTCCTGTGCGCCGTGGGCATCGCCGCGCTCACGCTGACGGCGCCCCGCCGGCCCCGCTTCGCTCAGCTGGCCTTCCTGATCGTCGCGGCCTTCATCCTGACCAACAAGGTCTACTCGCCGCAGTACGTCCTGTGGCTGGTGCCGCTGGCCGTACTGGCCCGGCCGAAGTGGCGGGACTTCCTGATCTGGCAGGCGTGCGAGGTCGTCTACTTCCTGGGCATCTGGATGTACCTCGCGTACACGACCAGCGGCGACGCCCACAAGGGCCTGCCGACCGACGGCTACCACTGGGCCATCGGCGTCCACCTGCTGGGAACGCTCTATCTGTGCGGCGTGGTCGTGCGCGACATCCTGATGCCGGAACGGGACGTGGTGCGTCTGAGCGGCGACGACGATCCCTCGGGCGGAGTGCTCGACGGGGCGGAGGACGTCTTCGTCCTGGGCGCGGCCGCCCATCCTCCGCGGCACGCTTCGCACTTCGACGGCCCCCAGGTGGACTGGGGCAAGCAGGATGTCATCGACAGTTCGCCGTGAGCGAACACCGCCCTGCGCGGACGTGACAGAGGCCGTAGGCGGAACCTCCGCCTACGGCCTCTGTCGCGTCTGTCAGCCGCTCAGCGGTCCACGAGCCGGTCGAACTGGGTGGTGGTGTGCCGCAGATGGGCCACCAGCTCGTCGCCGACGTGCGGCTCCGGTGCGTCCGAGGGCACGAACAGGATGGAGACCTGCATGTGCGGCGGCTCGGCGAACCAGCGCTGCTTGCCGCCCCAGACGAACGGCGAGAGGTTCCGGTTCACGGTGGCGAGGCCGGCCCGGGCGACGCCCTTGGCGCGCGGCATGACGCCGTGCAGGGCCTTGGGGGCCTCCAGGCCCACCCCGTGCGACGTACCGCCCGCCACGACGACCAGGAAGCCGTCGGAGGCGGCCTTCTGCTGCCGGTAGCCGAAGCGGTCCCCCTTGGCGACCTTGGTGACGTCCAGGACGGCGCCGCGGTACTCGGTGGCGTCGTGGTCCCCGAGCCACAGCCGCGTGCCGATGCGGGCGCGGAAGCGGGTCTGCGGGAACTGCTGCTGAAGTCGAGCGAGTTCATCGGCCTTGAGGTGGCTGACGAACATCGTGTGCAGCGGCAGACGGGCCGCCCGCAGCCGGTCCATCCAGCCGATGACCTCCTCGACGGCGTCGGAGCCGTCGGTGCGGTCCAGCGGCAGGTGGATGGCGAAGCCCTCCAGCCGGACGTTCTCGATGGCCGCGTGCAGCTGTGGCAGGTCCTGCTCGCTGATGCCGTGCCGCTTCATCGACGACATCACCTCGATGACCACGCGGGCCCCCACGAGGCCGTACACGCCGTCCACCGACGACACCGAGCGCACGACCCGGTCGGGCAGCGGGACGGGCTCCTCACCGCGCCGGTAGGGCGTCAGCACCAGGAGGTCGCCGCCGAAGAAGTCCTTGATGCGCGCGGCCTCGTACGTCGTGCCGACGGCGAGGACGTCCGAACCCAGCCGGGTGGCCTCCTCCGCGAGCCGGTCGTGCCCGAAGCCGTAGCCGTTGCCCTTGCAGACCGGAACGAGCCCCGGGAACTGCTCCTGCACGTGCTTGTGGTGCGCCCGCCAGCGCGCGGTGTCGACGTAGAGCGTGAGCGCCATGGCCGGACCTGGGACCTTTCTCGGGGCTGCGGTGGTGGGGGAAGTGCGTCAGGGGTGTCGGAGACATGCAAGCACTGGACGGGACGTCAGCGGCGTGACATGTAGATGTCGAGGGCCTTGTGGAGCAGCTTGTTCAACGGGAAGTCCCACTCGCCGAGGTACTCGGCGGCCTGGCCGCCCGTGCCGACCTTGAACTGGATCAGGCCGAAGAGGTGGTCGGTCTCGTCCAGCGAGTCGGAGATGCCGCGCAGGTCGTAGACGGTGGCGCCGAGCGCGTAGGCGTCGCGCAGCATGCGCCACTGCATGGCGTTCGACGGACGGAACTCACGGCCGATGTTGTCGGAGGCGCCGTAGGAGTACCAGACGTGTCCGCCGACGATCAGCATCGTGGCCGCCGAGAGGTTCACGCCGTTGTGGCGGGCGAAGTACAGCCGCATCCGGTTGGGGTCCTCGGTGTTGAGGGCCGTCCACATGCGCTGGAAGTACGACAGAGGGCGCGGCCGGAAGTGGTCGCGCACGGCGGTGATCTCGTACAGCCGCTGCCATTCCTCGAGGTCGTGGTAACCGCCCTGGACGACCTCGACGCCCGCCTTCTCGGCCTTCTTGATGTTGCGGCGCCACAGCTGGTTGAAGTTCTTGTGGACCTCTTCGAGGGAACGGTTCGCCAGCGGCACCTGGTAGACGTACCGCGGCTGGACGTCACCGAATCCGGCCCCGCCGTCCTCGCCCTGCTGCCAGCCCATGCGGCGCAGCTTGTCGGCCACCTCGAAGGCGCGCGGCTCGATGAAGTCGGCCTCGATGTCGCGCAGTCGCTTCACGTCCGGGCTCTGGATCCCGGCCTTGATGGAGGTGGCCTCCCAGCGGCGGATGATCACCGGCGGACCCATCTTCACCGAGAACGCGCCCTGCTGCTTGAGGTGCGCCAGCATCGGTTCCAGCCACTCGGTGAGATTCGGCGCGTACCAGTTGATGACCGGACCCTCGGGCAGGTAGGCCAGGTAGCGCTTGATCTTGGGCAGCTGGCGGTAGAGGACCAGACCCGCGCCGACCAGTTCCCCGGTCCGCTCGTCGAACCAGCCGAGGCTCTCCGACCGCCACTCGGCCTTGACGTCGGCCCAGGCCGGAACCTGCATGTGGCTCGCCGACGGCAGGCTCTGGATGTACGCCAGATGCTGCTCGCGGCTGATCGTCCTCAGGGTCAGGCTCATTCGGGGCGCTCCTCGGGCTGGTGTGTCCCCATGGGTTCAGGGGCTCCGGCTCTCGCGCCGAAGCCTACTGCGCCTTTCGAGCGGCCTGACTGGGCATAGGGAACCTGCGCCCCGGCCCGTGCGCGGCCGGGGCGTTCCGTCTGGGTTCGTGGGTGTTCCGGGTGTCCTATGGGACGCGGGAGACCCGGGGCGCCGCGGTCGGCGGCGCTGGCCGGGTCACCAGAGTCCGCCGAAGAGGCCGCCGTGCGCCATGCCGATGAAGAAGCCGAAGCCCGCGGCGCCCAGACCCAGGATCAGACCGAAGCGTTCACGGGTGGTCTCGGAGACCCACTGCCCGTACGCGCCCGTCAGGATCCCGACCAGGCCGGTCCAGGAGCTGAGCAGATGCAGGCTGTGGAAGAACGACGTGATGAAGGCCGTCAGTCCGAGCACCAGCGTCACCGCGAGCAGCGCGTCCTGGAGCGGATGGGGTCTGCCGTCGGTGGCGAAGAGAGATCCGGCGGTATTGGGTCGCAATGCCTGTGCCATACGGCACCTCCTGCGGAAGGCGGCGCATCGTAGCGCCATACACACCCGACGTGTACAGATTGACGGTCACCCAGGCCGGATTTCAACCGGAAGCGCGTGTGCAGGTACTCTGTACCCTCTGCACCGGTGTCTGCCCAGGCCATGCCAGGGAGTCCGCCCAGCTCAGATCGAGGATGTCGCTCGCCGACCCTCGATTGTCAGTGGCGGCCGATACCGTTGCGAACGCATCACAACCCTCCTGCCACGGATCGACCGTGGCCGCTGAGTCCAAAGGAGGTGGGTTCCACATGCGTCACTACGAGGTGATGGTCATCCTCGACCCCGATCTCGAGGAGCGCGCTGTCTCCCCGCTGATCGAGAACTTCCTCTCCGTCGTCCGTGAGGGCAACGGAAAGGTCGAGAAGGTCGACACCTGGGGCCGTCGTCGTCTCTCGTACGAGATCAAGAAGAAGCCCGAGGGCATCTACTCGGTCATCGACCTGCAGGCCGAGCCTGCGGTCGTCAAGGAGCTCGACCGCCAGATGAACCTGAACGAGTCGGTCCTCCGGACCAAGGTCCTCCGCCCCGAGACCCACTGAGCTCACGCTCAGCTGATCTCGGGATTCCGAGTAGCAGCACCAGCAGCCAGCAGCAAACCCGCCGAGAGGTTCCCCCATGGCAGGCGAGACCGTCATCACGGTCGTCGGCAATCTTGTCGACGACCCCGAGCTGCGCTTCACCCCCTCCGGTGCGGCGGTCGCGAAGTTCCGTGTCGCGTCCACTCCCCGCACCTTCGACCGCCAGACGAACGAGTGGAAGGACGGCGAGAGCCTGTTCCTGACCTGCTCGGTCTGGCGTCAGGCGGCGGAGAACGTCGCGGAGTCGCTCCAGCGAGGCATGCGCGTCATCGTGCAGGGCCGGCTGAAGCAGCGGTCCTACGAGGACCGTGAGGGCGTCAAGCGCACGGTCTACGAGCTGGACGTCGAGGAAGTCGGCGCCAGCCTGCGCAGTGCCACGGCCAAGGTCACCAAGGCTTCCGGCCGCAGTGGCCAGGGCGGCCAGGGTGGTTACGGCGGCGGTGGCGGCCAGGGTGGCGGCGGCTGGGGTGGAAACTCCGGCGGCGGCCAGCAGGGCGGCGGCGCTCCCGCCGACGACCCCTGGGCGACCGGCGCTCCCGCCGGCGGCCAGCAGGGCGGCGGTGGCGGCGGTGGCGGCGGCTGGGGTGGAAACTCCGGCGGCGCCAGCGGCGGCGGCTACTCGGACGAACCCCCCTTCTAGACCTTCTGGCCCGGTTGTCCGGGCCGGGCCGGGTCGAAGGCGGGTCGTATCCCAACTTCTTGATCACACAGGAGAAACACCATGGCGAAGCCGCCTGTGCGCAAGCCTAAGAAGAAGGTCTGCGCTTTTTGCAAGGACAAGGTCACGTACGTGGACTACAAGGACACGAACATGCTGCGGAAGTTCATTTCCGACCGCGGCAAGATCCGTGCCCGTCGCGTGACCGGCAACTGCACGCAGCACCAGCGTGACGTCGCCACGGCCGTCAAGAACAGCCGTGAGATGGCGCTGCTGCCCTACACCGCCCAGGCGCGATAAGGGAAGGGTGACCGACAAATGAAGATCATCCTCACTCACGAGGTCTCCGGCCTCGGCGCCGCGGGCGACGTCGTCGACGTCAAGGACGGCTACGCTCGCAACTACCTGATCCCGCGGAACTTCGCTATCCGTTGGACCAAGGGTGGCGAGAAGGACGTCGAGCAGATCCGTCGCGCTCGCAAGATCCACGAGATCCAGACCATCGAGCAGGCCAACGCTGTGAAGGCCCAGCTCGAGGGCGTCCGGGTTCGTCTGGCCGTTCGCTCCGGCGACGCCGGTCGTCTCTTCGGTTCCGTCACCCCTGCCGACGTCGCCTCGGCGATCAAGGCTTCCGGTGGCCCCGAGGTCGACAAGCGCCGCATCGAGCTCGGCTCGCCGATCAAGACCCTGGGCGCTCACGAGACGTCCGTGCGTCTGCACCCCGAGGTTGCCGCCAAGGTCAACATCGAGGTCGTCGCGGCCTGATCGCGTCGCTCGCCCGGCTCGTAGAACCGGGAGTCGGCTTGAGAGCCGAGAAGGGGCCGTACCCACCGGGTGCGGCCCCTTCCGCTTGCCTGTTTCACGTGAAACGCCGGCTGGGCGCCCCTCGGTTTCCCGTGGAACGGTCAGCGGGTCGCACCGGTGATGACCCAGCGTCCCGAGCGTGCTCGCAGCCAGAGGGTGAGCAGCCGCACGGTCATCATCAACGTCATCGCTCCCCAAATCGCGGTGAGACCGCCGCCGAGGACCGGTACCAGCAGTGCCACGGGGGTGAAGACGGCCAGCGTGCCCACCATCGCCCAGGCCAGATAGGGGCCGTCTCCCGCACCCATCAGCACACCGTCCAGTACGAAGACGATGCCGCAGAGGGGCTGGGAGAGCGCCACCACGAGCAGTGCGGGCAGAGCGGCGTCCTTCACCGCCTGGTCGCTGGTGAACAGCGGCAGGAACAGCGGCCGGGTGATGACGACCAACAGGCCGAGTGCCACGCCCACGGCGATGCCCCACTCGACCATACGGCGGCAGACGTCCCGCGCGCCCTGGGCGTCATCGGCCCCCAAGTACCGACCGATGATGGCTTGTCCGGCGATGGCGATGGCGTCGAGGGCGAAGGCGAGCAGGCTCCACAGCCCCAGAGCGATCTGGTGGGCCGCGATGTCGTCGTCCCCGAGACGGGCAGCCACGGCGGTGGCGATCAGCAGAATCGCTCGCAGGGAGAGCGTTCGGACCAGCAGGGGGGCTCCGGCCTGGGCCGACGCCCTGATTCCGGCGGCGTCGGGCCGCAGGGACGCGCCATGTCGGCGGGCTCCCCGGATCACGACCGCCAGATAGACCGCGGCCATGGCCCACTGGGCGACAACGGTGCCCCAGGCGGATCCCGCGATGCCGAGCTCCGCACTGTAGACGAGCGCGGCGTTCAGGGCGCCGTTGGCGACGAATCCGCCGACCGCGACGTAGAGGGGGGTCCTCGTGTCCTGGAGCCCGCGCAGAACTCCCGTCGCCGCCAGGACGACGAGCATGGCCGGGATGCCGAGGGCCGAGATGCGCAGATAGGTGGTGGCGTACGGTGCGGCCGTGTCCGATGCGCCGAAGAGGGCCACGAGCGACGGTGCGCCGGGAAGGACGGCGATGATCACAGCGGCGCCCAGCGCAAGTGCCAGCCAGATGCCGTCCATGCCCTGCCGGATGGCGGCCGGGAGGTCGCCGGAGCCGACGCGGCGGGCAACGGCGGCGGTGGTGGCGTAGGCGAGGAAGACGAAGACGCTGACGGCGGTCGTGAGGAGGGCGGAGGCGATGCCGAGTCCGGCCAGTTGGGCGGTGCCGAGATGGCCGACGATCGCGCTGTCGGCCATGACGAAGAGCGGCTCGGCGACGAGAGCGCCGAACGCCGGCACGGCCAGTGCGAGGATCTCGCGATCATGCCGTCGTCGGGGAGCCTCGGCGGGCGCGGGAGCCTGTGTCATGAGCACTAATCTAATCGTCCACAGGTAAGAGACACAATTGTGCTGCAACCCTTACTCGGCGTTGCGTCCCACTCCTTCTCGCGCGCCGTTCGAAGGGATCTTGGTCCGACCGGGCAACTTTTTCTTCTACACAGCCGGTGGATGGGGAAACCGCAGTTCAGAGGGTATGGCCGAGAAAAATCGAGGGCTTGTTCACAGGCCTGTCCACCGGGTCGTGCACAGGTTTGGCGGAGTTCTCCACAGCATCCGGGCCGTCGTCCACACGGCCTGTGGATAACCAGATTGGCTGACGGTGCCCGCGGGCCTACCGTGGTCCGGCGCCCGCTCCGTCCGTCGACCGGTGAAACCTCACAAAACCGACGCGCCGCAAGCGGAGTTGGGCCTCTCAATTGTCAGTGTCGTGCCGTAGAACAGATGCACGGCGAGGTCCGCTCGGCGGACGGGAGGAGGTGGCTCGGTGAGCATTTCCGAGCCCTTGGACGACCCGTGGGCCGACAGCGGTCCCAGTGATCGTCTGCCCGCCTCCCGTCGGCGAGGGGACGGGGGCCGTGCACGCGAGGAGCAGCACGAACGGGGCCGGGACAGCGGCGACTGGGAGGGCGGCGGGACGCCTTTCGAGCGGGTGCCGCCGCAGGACCTCGACGCCGAGCAGTCCGTTCTCGGCGGCATGCTCCTGTCGAAGGACGCCATCGCGGACGTGGTGGAGGTCCTCAAGGGCCATGACTTCTACAAGCCGGCCCACGAGACGATCTACCAGGCGATCCTCGACGTCTACGCCAAGGGCGAGCCGGCCGACCCGATCACCATCGCGGCCGAGCTCACGAAACGCGGCGAGATCAACAAGGTCGGCGGGGCCTCCTATCTCCACACCCTCGTCCAGACGGTGCCGACGGCCGCGAACGCGGAGTACTACGCCGAGATCGTCCACGAGCGGGCGGTCCTGCGCCGGCTGGTCGAGGCCGGCACCCGCATCACCCAGATGGGATACGCGGCCGACGACGACGTCGACGAGATCGTCAACCGGGCCCAGGCAGAGATCTATGCCGTCACCGAGCAGCGCACCAGCGAGGACTACCTGCCGCTCGGCGACATCATGGAGGGCGCTCTCGACGAGATCGAGGCGATCGGCTCGCGCAGCGGTGAGATGACCGGCGTGCCCACCGGCTTCACGGACCTCGACTCGCTCACCAACGGTCTGCACCCGGGCCAGATGATCGTCATCGCGGCTCGTCCGGCCATGGGAAAGTCCACGCTCGCGCTGGACTTCGCGCGCGCGGCGTCGATCAAACACAACCTGCCGAGTGTCATCTTCTCCCTGGAAATGGGCCGCAACGAGATCGCGATGCGTCTGCTGTCCGCCGAGGCCCGTGTCGCCCTGCACCACATGCGCTCGGGCACCATGACCGACGACGACTGGACCCGGCTGGCCCGCCGCATGCCCGAGGTCTCCTCGGCCCCGCTCTACATCGACGACTCCCCGAACCTGTCGATGATGGAGATCCGCGCCAAGTGCCGCCGGCTGAAGCAGCGCAGCGACATCAAGCTCGTGATCATCGACTATCTGCAGCTGATGCAGGCCGGTGGCTCGAAGCGCTCCGAGAGCCGTCAGCAAGAGGTCTCGGACATGTCCCGTAACCTCAAGCTGCTGGCCAAGGAGCTGGAGGTGCCGGTGATCGCGCTCTCGCAGCTCAACCGTGGTCCCGAGCAGCGCACGGACAAGAAGCCGATGGTCTCCGACCTGCGTGAGTCCGGCTCCATCGAGCAGGACGCCGACATGGTGATCCTGCTGCACCGCGAGGACGCCTACGAGAAGGAGTCCCCGCGGGCGGGGGAGGCCGACATCATCGTGGGCAAGCACCGTAACGGCCCGACGGCCACGATCACGGTCGCCTTCCAGGGCCACTACTCACGCTTCGTGGACATGGCCCAGACCTGATTCCGCGCCCCGGGTGAAATGAACTCGACGCCGCGGGGTGCGGCGGGTGGACTGGGGTCATGACGACACCTCAGGAAGGCCTGCTGGCCGGCACCCGACGGGCCCTGCATCACCGGATCGCCGTGGCCCAGTCGGAAGGCCGGGCCCCGTCGCTCGTCGCCGCGGTCGTAAGGGATGGGCAGACCGTGTGGCACGGGGCGCGGACCTCGGTCGAGGGGCACGGGCCGGACCAGAACGTGCAGTACCGGATCGGCTCGATCACCAAGACCTTCACCGCCGTCCTCGTCATGCGGCTGCGTGACGAAGGAGTGCTCGGCCTCGAGGACCCGCTGGAGAAGCACCTGCCCGGCACGGGAGCGGGCGGCGCAACCGTGGCCGAACTGCTGTCCCACACCGCCGGGTTGGCCGCCGAATCGCCGGGCCCGTGGTGGGAGCGCACTCCGGGCTCGCTGCGCCCCGGGCTCGCCGACGTCCTGGGCGACCTGGCCCCTCCATGCGCGGCCGGACGGCGGTTTCACTATTCGAACGTCGGCTACACCCTTCTGGGCGCCCTCGTGGAAGAGCTTCGCGGGGTGTCCTGGGAAGAGGCCGTGCGCTGTGAGGTGATCGAACCTCTGGGTCTGACACGCACCGGTGTCCGGCCTCGGTCGCCGGCCGCGGGTGGCTGGGCGGTGCATCCGTGGGCCGACGTCATGCTGCCGGAGCCCGTCGAGGACTTCGGGCGCATGGCCGCCGCGGGACAGCTCTGGTCCACGACCGGCGACCTCGCGCGCTTCGCCGCCTTTCTGGCGCAGGGCGACGAGCGGGTGCTCGGCCCGGAGACCCTGCGCGAGATGCAGACGCCGTCCGCGCCCGCCGGGCCGGGGGATCTGGCCGAGGGAGCCACCTATGGTCTCGGGCTACAGATCCAGCATCTTGACGGCCGCATGCTCGTGGGTCATTCCGGGTCGGTGCCGGGCTTCCTGGCGTCTCTCACCATCGGCGTGGCGGACGATGTGGCCGCCGTGGTGCTCGCCAACTGCACCTCCGGCCCGATGGTGTCCCAGGTCGCGTCCGATCTCGTACGCATCGTCGCCGACGCCGAGCCGCGCATCCCCGAGCCGTGGCGCCCGCTGAAGGAAGTCGACGCCGCCGTTCTGGAGTTGGCGGGGCAGTGGTACTGGGGCACGAGCGCTTTCGCCCTGCGGGTCACGTCCGACGGCCTCGTCTCCCTCGGGCCGCTGTCGGGCGGCGGTCGGCGTTCCCGGTTCCGGCCGAACGGGGACGGTACCTGGACCGGTTTGGAGGGCTACTACGCAGGAGAGCTCCTGAGGGCCGTACGGCGGCCCGACGGGAGCGTGGACCACCTGGACCTGGGGTCGTTCGTGTTCACGCGCCAGCCGTACGACCAGGGGGCCGCAGTGCCCGGCGGAGTCGACCCCGCGGGATGGCGCGGAATCTCCTGAGCGTCCTGCGAGCGGAACGGGTTGAAGACCCGAGCCCGACGAACCGGGACTCGAGGAAACGGAGCTCGATGGCCGGGGCGCGATGAAAGGGAAGCGCCCTGTTTCACGTGAAACAGGGCGCGTCTCCGATGTGGTGTTCCGCCTTCCCGACCGCGGTCTCAGAGCTGCAGCTTGAAACCGACGTGCGAGGCCGTGAAGCCGAGCCGTTCGTAGAACCGGTGGGCGTCGGTGCGGGTGACGTCCGACGTCAACTGCACGAGTTGGCAGTTCTCCTTGCGGGACTCCTCGATCGCCCACTCGATGAACCGTGTGCCCAGTCCGCTGCCGCGCTCGTCGGCGTGCACCCGCACCCCCTCGATGATCGACCGGGTCGCTCCGCGCCGGGAGAGGCCCGGGACGATCGTCAGCTGCAGCGTGCCGACGACGCGTCCCTCGCGCACGGCGACGACCAGTCGCTGGTTGGGGTCGGCAGTCAACCGTTCCAGAGCGGCCAGATAGGGACCCAGATCCTCAGGCGACTCGCGCTGCGCGCCCAGAGGGTCGTCCGCGAGCATGCAGACGATCGCGGGAACGTCCTCAGCGACGGCGGCTCGTATTTCAAGATCTCCCATGTCGCCACCCTAGGTGGATGCGACGGCAGCGGGTGCTCCGAGTGACTCCACGACCCGGACCAGGGGGGCCAGTTCCGGGATCTCCGCGGCGTCGTCGAGGGCCTCACGCAGGGCGGCGTCGTTGGTCGGACGGGCTGCTGCGAGCAGTGTCAGGCCGGCTTCGGTGACGTTGGTGTAGATGCCCCGGCGGTCGGTGGGGCAGAGGTACCGCTCGAGGAGCTCACGGTCCTCGAGTCGGGTGACGAGCCGCGTCGTGGCGCTCTGGCTGAGAACGACCGCGTCGGCCACCTGCTTCATCTGCAGATGCCCTCCGTCACCGTCGTGCTGTCGGCTGAGCACGTCGAGCAGGGAGTACTCGCGCACGCTGAGGTCGTGCCCGGCCTGCAGGGCGCGCTCGACGTGGGCCTCGATTCTCCCGTGCAGCAGAGATAGCGCACACCAGCCCTGGGCGAGGGCGGTGAGCGCGGGGTCCGTCGCAGTCATGGGCGTTCTCCTCCGTGCCGAGTGGCCGACCCCAGGATAGGACAGCTCCGAGATAGTCGGCGGTTGCATGTATACCGCGTCTGCAATTATTGTCCACAAGTGTAAAGAGCTTCTGCAATCGTCTGGAAGGGGCTGCCCCCCATGCCTCTCGCGCTCCTGGCTCTCGCGATCGGAGCCTTCGGAATCGGAACGACCGAGTTCGTGATCATGGGTTTGCTGCCCGAGGTCGCGGACGATTTCGGGGTCCCCATCCCCACCGCGGGTCTGCTGGTGACGGCCTACGCACTCGGCGTCGTGTTCGGCGCCCCGCTGATGACCGCCCTCGGTGCCAAGGTGTCCCGCAAGCGGATGCTCATGGTGCTGATGGGCCTGTTCGTCGTGGGAAATCTGCTCTCCGCCGCCGCCCCGACCTTCGCCGTGATGCTGATCGGCCGTGTCGTGGCCTCCCTCGCCCACGGGGCGTTCTTCGGCATCGGGTCAGTCGTCGCCGCCACCCTGGTCGCCCCAGACAGGAAGGCCGGGGCCATCGCGATGATGTTCACCGGGCTCACCGTCGCCAACGTGGTCGGCGTTCCGCTGGGCACGCTCGTCGGGCAGACCATCGGCTGGCGGTTCACCTTCGCCGTCGTCGCCGCCCTGGGCGTCGTGGGTCTGGTGGGCATCGCCCGGCTCGTGCCCGAGATGCCGCGGCCCGCGGGCGTGCGTCTGCGACACGAACTGGCCGCCTTCAAGAACGCCCAGGTGCTGCTCGCCATGGCGATGACCGTCCTCGGCTTCGGCGGCGTCTTTGCGGCCATCACCTACATCGCGCCGATGATGACCCATGTGGCCGGCTTCGCCGACGGGTCCGTCACCTGGCTGCTGGTCCTCTTCGGACTCGGGATGGTGGGCGGGAACCTCGTCGGCGGCAGGTACGCCGACCGTGCCTTGATGCCCATGCTGTACATGTCGCTGGGCGCTCTGGCGGTCGTCCTGGCGCTGTTCACCCTGACCGCTCATCACAAGATCCTCGCGGCCGTCACCATCGTCCTCATCGGCGCTCTCGGCTTCGCCACCGTCCCGCCGCTGCAGAAGCGCGTCCTGGACCAGGCGCACGGTGCTCCGACGCTGGCGTCGGCGGTGAACATCGGCGCCTTCAACCTGGGCAACGCGCTGTCCGCCTGGCTCGGAGGGATGGTCATCACCGCCGGCCTCGGCTACACCGCGCCGAACTGGGTGGGGGCGGCCCTTGCCGCGGGCGCTCTCGTCCTCGCCGTCGTCTCCGCCGCCCTGGAGCGCCGTGGCAATGTCCCCGGCCGGCCCGGCACGCCGGTCGCCGAGGGCGTCGGTGACGGACGGGAGGCCGCTCTCCGGCGCTGAACGGCCGGGCGGCCGCCCGCGTCCCTGCTCGCCCCCGCCTCAGCCTCGGTCAATAGGTGTGGTCAGCCGGCGGCCACGGTCAGGGGCGCGAAACGCCGACGCCAGTCTCCTGGCAATTCCGGGATGCCATAGGTCATCACGGAGTTGAAGGCGACCGACTCCAGTCCCCGTGCCTTCACCCACGCGAGCAGCTCCTCGTGCCGTACGTCGATGTCCGTGCGCAGCGGCAGGTCAGTGCGGGCCGCGAGCGAGGCCAGAAGGGCCTGTGCGGTCTTCGTGTCCCGGGCGATCAACGGGCCGACGACCTGTGTGTCCATGTTGGGCCAAGCCGCCGCGTAGCCGATGATCCGGCCGGCCTCCTCGGCGACCCGGAACTGATCGGCGAAGGCGGGCAGGCGGGTGATCATGTGCGTGCGGTCGGCGCCGAAGACCTCCTCGTCGAGACGGAGGACCGAGGGGAGGTCGTCGGCCGTTGCGGCACGGGTGGTGCTATCGCCTGCCGGGTGCGGAGCCGGGCCTCGCGGCGTGAAGTGCCCGCGCAGCATTTCCGCCCGGCCCGTGGTCTTGAAGCCCAGTTCCTCGTAGAGCGGGCGGCCGTTCGGTGTCGCGTGCAGGGTCAGGGGCTTGGTGCCCATCAGGGAGACGATGTGCTGCATGAGGCGTCGGCCAACGCCTCGTCGGGCGTGCCGCGCGGCGACCAGCACCATGCCGACGGCCCCGAAGGACGGATTGCCGTACGGGCCGTACTCGGTGACGACGCAGGCACTGATGAGGCCTCCGTCGGGGTCGTCGATGCCGTAACCCTTCCCCGCTGACAGGAGAAGGCCCCACTTGTGCTCCTCGCGTGGCCACCCCCGATCCTCGGACAAGTCGGCGCAGGCGGCGAGATCGCGGTGCGTGAGACGGCGGATGGGCAGATCGGCGAGGGAAGGAGTCGGCACGCTGTTCAGGCTGTCCGACCAGCGCTGTTGGCGTCCACTCGTTTCCCCGTGAGTGCGGGTGCTTTTCGCCATACCCCATCCGTCTGCTCAGGACGCGGAGATGTTTCACGTGAAACGTGGAACGAGAGCGTCCAGCAGTACCAGATGCGGACGTCAGCCGAGGTCGGGTGCGTGCATGGCGCGGACGCCCTCGATGTTGCCGTCGAGGTAGTGCCGCAGTGACAGCGGCACCAGGTGGACGGAGGCGATTCCGACGCGAGTGAACGGCACACGGACGATCTCGTACTCACCCGCCGGTTCCTCGATCTCGGGTCCGTGCCGCTGCGCCGGGTCCATGGACTCCAGACGGCAGACGAAGAAGTGCTGCACCTTCACGCCGGTCGCACCCCCGTCGTCGCCGATGTGCTCGACGGTGTCCACGAAACAGGGAACCACATCCGTGATCTTGGCCCCCAGTTCCTCGTGGACTTCGCGGTGCAGAGCGTCCACGACGGTCGCGTCGTCCGGCTCGACCCCGCCACCGGGTGTGACCCAGTAGGGATCCACGCCGGGCTTGGTGCGTTTGATCAGGATCAGGTTGTCGCCGTCAAGCAGTACGGCTCGTGCGGTGCGCTTGACCACGGGTCGGACGGTCATGGGAGAAATGTGGCCCGGCTGGTTCCACGTGAAACATCGTGATGCGTGTCCGGACCGAGCCAGGCTGTGACATCGCCCGGAAAGGGCGTCAGCACCACCCGGCAGCGGCCGCCAGCAAGCGTTCGTGGGCCCTTGCCACCTGGGGCACTGCCAGCGTCCCGGTGCGCACGACCAGGACGTAGGTGCGCAGCGGGGGAACCGCCGGCTCGTGCAGTGCGACGACCTCACCTCGTTCGAGAGCGGTCGCGCACAGATATCGGGGCAGCACCGCCAGGCCGGCCCCCGCGATCGCACAGGCGAGCACCGCGCGCAGGTCCGGGACGATGACGGCGCCCGAGGCCGCCGGGCGGGAGTCGAAGACCGTGGCCCAGTAGCGGGAGACCAGGGGAAGCGACTCATGAACCTCGATGACCGGCAGGTTCTCCAGCGCGGACGCGCCCTTGCGACAGAGCTTCCCGGCGTCGATCAGTTCGTCCCACTGGGGGGCGGCGACCAGGACGTGCTCCTCGTCGCACAGCGGGGTGGCCGTGAGAAGCCCTCCGCGCGGCCGGACCGTACTGATGGCCAGGTCATGGTGCCCCGCCGCCAGTCCCTCCAGAACCTCTTCCGCGGTGCCGAAGGAGGCGCGCACGGAGAAGCCCTGCCCGTCTTCGTGGGGCGGCCCGGTGAGCGCGGGGAGGGCCCGCTCGGCGGTGAACTCCGGAGGTCCGGCAAGGTGCAGAGTGCGCTCGGTGGACTCGTCGTCCAGGCCCGTCTGAGCGATCTCCGCCAGGGCGTCGAGATGGGGGGCGGCCTTGTGGGCGAGCTCGTCGCCGATGCTGGTCGGGGTGACGCCGCGAGCCTGGCGCAGAAACAGCGGGCGACCCAGCTGTCGCTCAAGAGTGCGGATCTGAGAGGTGACGGCCGGCTGGGACAGACCCAGCAGAGCGGCGGCACGCGTGAAGGAGCCGGCCCGGTGCACGGTCACGAACGTGCGTAGCAAGGCCAGATCCATGGCGCCTCCTCCTCTTTCCCGACTCCCTCCCGGCTCTGAGGCAGGGCCCAACTATAAATAAGTCGATAGGTCTCTGCCGCTAGAGTGATTGGACACTGACACAGAGTCAACTAGCCTTGTGGACGCGGTTCTTCGCGCGCAGAACCGCGGGCGGTCCGAGCCACGAGGGGGGAGGCTCGGACCGTCCGTCGCGACCGCGGGACGCTTGGAGGGGATGCGTAAACCGGTCATCGCGCCGATACCTCCAGCGCACGCAGCACGTCCGCCACCAGGTCCTCGGTGTCCTCGGCGCCCACGGACAACCGGATGAACCCTTCCGGCACCGCGTCCCCGCCCCAGCGGCCCCGCCGCTCCGCGGTGGAGCGGACCCCGCCGAAGCTCGTGGCGTCGTCCACCAGGCGCAGGGCCTCGAGGAAACGCTCGGCACGCGCGCGCGTGGGCAGCGTGAAGGAGACGACGCAGCCATAACGCCGCATCTGCTGCGAGGCGACCTTGTGCGAGGGATCGTCCGGCAGCCCCGGATATCGCAGCCCGCTCACCTCGGGCCTCCCCCGCAGCGCCTCGGCCACGGCCAGAGCGCCGGCGCTCTGCCGTTCGACGCGCAGCTGCAGGGTGGCGATCGACCGGTGCGCGAGCCACGCCTCCATGGGCCCCGGAATCGCCCCGACGATCTTGCGCCAGCGTCGTACGGCCGCCATCGGCTCGCCGCCGCGCCCGGTGACGTAGCCGAGGAGAACGTCACCGTGCCCGGTGAGCTGCTTGGTGCCGCTGGCCACCGAGAAGTCGGCCCCGAGCGCCAGCGGCCGCTGACCGAGCGGGGTGGCGAGCGTGTTGTCCACGGCCACCAGCGCGCCGCGTGCGTGTGCCGCCTCGACCAGTCGGCCGATGTCGCACACGTCGAGTCCGGGGTTCGACGGCGACTCGATCCACAGCAGCTTCGCGCCGTCGAGCAGGGCGAGCTGCGCGTCGCCGGCCGTGGGCGCGGTGCGTACCTCGATGCCGAACGCCTCCAGCTGGGAGCGTGCCAGGGGCAGTGCCTGGTAGCCGTCGTCGGGCAGTACGACGGCGTCGCCGGCACGCAGCTGGGAGAAGAGAACCGAGGAGATCGCGGCCATGCCGGAGGCGAAGACGAGCGTCTCGACGTCGTCCTGCCCCGGCGCCTCGAGCTCACCGATGGCGTGCTCCAGGCGGGTCCACGTCGGGTTCTCGTCGCGTCCGTAGGTGTAGGGCCCCGTGGGCTCGCCCGGCAGGTGGAAATGGGCTGCGAACACCGGACCGGGGAGGGTCGGCTCGTACTTCACGGGCTCGGGCAGACCGGCCCGCACCGCGCGGGTGCCCTCGCCGTCGCCCCTCCGAGGGTCCCCGTTCGCAGCGGAAACGTTCATGCCACTCGTCCTTCCACGTCGTCCTGTACAGCGGCGAGCAGACCGTCGCTCGCCTCCTCCACCATCTCAAGACACTCCTCGAATCCGTCCCGGCCCCCGTAGTAGGGGTCGGGGACGTCGAGGTCTCCGTCGGCCGGGTCGCAGGAGACGGGCGAAGCGGCCCCCGGGCGGCGGACTGCCTCCGGGAGGGCGTAGGACCGCAACAGCCTTACCTTCGCCGCGTCCTCCTGCGTGGGGGCGAGCCGGCGCAGGTCCCTGAGGTGGCCTGAGTCCAGGGCGATCACCAGGTCGAGGCCGGCGAACCAGGACGGCTCGAACCGCCGGGCCGTGTGGTCGAGGGCGTACCCGTGCTCCGCCAGGACGGCGAGGGCGCGCGGGTCGGCGCCCTCGCCGTCGTGCCAGTCGCCCGTGCCGGCGCTGTCGACCTCGACCAGTCCCTCGAGACCGGCGTCCGTCACGCGCGCGCGGAAGACCGACTCGGCCATCGGCGAGCGGCAGATGTTGCCGGTGCAGACGAAACAGACGCGGTAGGGCATCGACCGGTCAGTCCCCGTCCGGCAGGACGACGTTGAGCGCCCAGGACACGACCGAGATGATCAGGCCGCCCAGGACCGCGGTCCAGAAACCCTCCACGTGGAAACTCAGGTCGAACGTGTCGGCCAGCCAAGAGGTGAGCAGCAGCATCAGCGCGTTGACCACCAGGGTGATCAGACCGAGCGTGAGGATGAACAGAGGGAAGGTCAGCACCTTCACTACCGGCTTGACCAGGGAGTTCACCAGGCCGAAGAGCAGGGCGACGAGTATGAGGGTGCCGATCTTCTTGCCCGTGCTGTCACCGGTCAGGGTGATCTTGTCGAGCAGCCAGACGGCGACCGCCAGGGCGCCTGCGTTGGCGATCGTCTTGACTACGAAATTCTTCATGTGTCTGATCGTGGCAGAGAGATCGGCAACGAGCACCGGACGAGGGCGGACTAGGTCGATGAAGGCATTCCGGTTGGATGAACTGGAGGCGGAACGCGCCGCCAACGACGGGGCCTACCTGCAGTTCCTGCGCGAACGGAACATGTCGGTCGGACTGTACGCGCTCGACGCCGGCACGCAGGATCCACAGAACCCGCACAACCAGGACGAGGTGTACTTCGTCGTGAGTGGTCGGGCGTCGATCACCGTCGGTCTGGAGACCACGCAAGTGGCGCGTGGCAGCGTGGTGTACGTCCCGGCGGGCGTCGCCCACAAGTTCCATCACATCAGCGAGGACCTGCGGGTCCTCGTCGTGTTCTCGCCGCCGGAGGGCTGACCGTCTCCGCCTCGCAGCCGAGGCCCGGCCTCGGGGTTCCCTAGGGGATCGGTCAGGGGAGGACAAGGGGTGCGAGGCCCCCGCGGGCACCCCTCCCGGCCCTAGCATCGACGCAGGACATCGAAATGATCCGGCCCGACCAAGGCGCCGGACGTCGAGCGAAGAGGATGAGGGCCAGGGCGATGCAAGAGATCTTCTCGGGACTGCCGTGGTGGGTGAAGTGGGTTGCGGTGCCGGTCATCGCCCTGGTCGTGTTCGGCGGGCTGATAGCCAGCGTCGTCGGGTTCGTGATCGGCCTGCTGTTCAAGCTGCTGGTCTTCGTCGCGCTGGTCGGCGGACTGATCTACGTGGTGCGGAAGTTCCTGTCGAGTTCGTCCTCGCGCAGCAACTGGTGAGCGGTGCGGGGCGCGGGAGACCGGCGACCGGTAACACGATTCGCCGGTTCCCTCGCCCGGGGGAAGTTTTCCTGACAGCCCGTCTGCATGCGGTGGCAGCCGGTTAAAGTCCGGAACTCGACGCGGGGACGACCCCCGCGAGCGGCGTACACCCCCACCCGTGTTCCCCACACGGACCGCCCCCTCGCCCTTCGAGAGTGACCTTGGCCATGGTTGACACCGCATCCGCAGAGCCGCACGCGCCTCCCGACCAGCCGCGCGCGTCGGCGCCTCCCCTCCAACGCCCGCACCCCGGCGTCCCCGAGCAGCCGCATCCGGCGGCCACCCTGATCGGCTCGGTCCAGCGCGCCATGCGGCTGCTGGAATCCGTAGCGGAGCACGCGTACGGAGCCCCGGCCAAGCAACTGGCCCGGGAGACCGGTCTGGCGCTTCCCACGGCCTACCACCTGCTTCGCACCCTGGTGCACGAGGGCTATCTGCGCCGGGACAAGGGACTGTTCTTCCTCGGCGAGGCCGCGGAGCGCCTCGGCAGCAGCGGAGCGGCGCAGAAACGTCGCAGCACGGTCGCCGACACGCTCGCGCAGTGGCGCGATTCGATCGGTGTGCCGGTGTACTACGCCCGCTACCGCGAGGGCGAGATCGAGATCATGTGCGTCTCGGACACCCCGGGGAACCCGGCGGTGGAGGAGTGGGCCGACTTCCGCGAGACCGCGCACGCGCACGCCATCGGCCAGTGCCTGCTGTCCCAGCTCGACGAGGACACCCGTCGCGACCACCTGGGCCGCTACCCGGCGCAGTCGATCACGCCGTACACCGTGCGGGACAACCACGCACTGTTGCGGCGCCTGGAGCGCATGCGGCGCATGGACCCCGTCGTGGAGCGGCAGGAGTACGCGCTGGGCACGGTCTGCGCCGCGATTCCGATCACCGTGGGCACCACGGCCGCCACCATGGCGATCTCCCTGCCCGCCCATCACGCCGACCGGTTGCTGCCCGCGGCCCGGGAGTTGCAGAACGAGGTGGGGCGGCTGTTGGGGTCGCTCGCGATCTCTATCAGTATCTGAAAACTCACTCCTTGTGATCTGTTGTGTACTTTCTGCAAGATGCGTGCAGTGTCAGATGGTCCATTCCCGGCCAGTCGACGGCAAATGACGGGGTAAGGCGATGCGCGAGTCCGTGCAGGCAGTACAGGCAGAGGTCATGATGAGCTTCCTCGTCTCTGAGGAGCTCTCTTTCCGCATCCCCGTGGAGCTGGGGTACGAGTCGTGCGATCCCTACGCCGTGCGGCTCACCTTCCATTTGCCCGGCGACGCCCCGGTGACCTGGGCTTTCGGGCGTGAGCTGCTCATCGACGGGGTCGGCAGGCCGTGCGGGGAGGGAGACGTCCGGGTTTCACCTGTGGAACCCGACATGCTGGGCGAGGTTCTGATCCGGCTTCAGGTCGGCGGCGACCAGGCGCTCTTCCGCTCCTCCGCGGCCCCTCTCGTGGCGTTCCTCGACCGCACCGACAAGGTGGTGCCGCTCGGCCAGGAGGGTGCGCTGGCCGACTTCGACGCTCATCTCGACGAGGCGCTGAACCGCATCCTGGCGGAGGAGCAGAACGCGGGCTGAGGTGAGAGTGGCGGGCGGTGTCGGATCGGGGTGCCTCGCTGCGGACGGCGTCGCGCAGTAACGGTTCTTCGTCTGCTGGCGGCACGTGCAGGACGGCAAGCGCCGCCGTTGCGGACGCCGACGGTCCAGGGGCGGCCCCGCCGGACCGGCGGTTCGATCAGTGCTTGCGCCGTCGGCCCCGGCCGCCCCGGGCCGGGGCGGCCGGACCGGCAGGCACCGCCCCCGCCGAAGCCGTCGACGCCGCCGGAGACGCACTCCGAGCCGTCATGGGCGCCGCTCCCGAGGACGGGCGGTCCGCGGCGACCACGAGGGCCGCCAGCGCCGTCGTGACGGGCACGGAGGCGACCAGGCCGATCGAGCCGACCAGCGTCCGCACGATCTCCTCGGCGACCAACTCGCTGTTGGCGACCGTGCCCACGCTGCTCTGCGCGATCGAGAAGAGCAGCAGCAGGGGCAGTGCCGCACCCGCGTAGGCGAGAACGAGCGTGTTCACCACGGACGCGATGTGGTCCCGGCCGATGCGGATGCCGGCGCGGTACAGGGCGCGCCAGCCCATCGAGGGGTTGGCCTCGTGCAGTTCCCAGACCGCCGACGTCTGGGTGACGGTCACGTCGTCGAGGACGCCGAGCGAGCCGATGATGATGCCGGCGAGCAGCAGACCGCTCATGTCGATGGACGGGTACAGGCCGTGGATCAGGCCCGTGTTGTCGTCGGTGTTGCCGGTCAGGAAGGCCCAGTCGATGAACAGCGAACCGAGGATGCCGATCAGCAGCAGTGAGATGAGCGTGCCGAGCACGGCGACGGACGTACGGGCCGAGAGGCCGTGACAGAGGTACAGCGCGATCAGCATGATGGCGCTCGACCCCACCACCGCCACGATCAGCGGATTGGAACCCTGCAGGATCGCGGGGAGGACGAAGAAGTTCAGCACCATGAAGCTGATGGCCAGCGCGATCAGCGCCATGACGCCACGGAGCCGCCCGACGACCACGACGGCGACCGCGAAGATGATGGCCAGCAACGCCATCGGAACACGGCGGTTCACGTCGGCGACCGAGTACTGGAGGTCCTTCGGCGCGGAGGGCTCGTAGGCGACCACGACCTTCTCGCCCTGTTCCAACTGCCGTGACTGGTCCGGCTGGACGATCTCGGTGAACGTGCGTCCCTTGTCGTCGCCGGTGTCCACCCGGATCGTGGCCTTCTTGCACGTGCCGCTCGCCTGCTGCTGGGCGGAGGATCCCTCGGCCGTGGAGGTGTCCCCGGTGGGGGTGTCACCGGAGGCGTTCACCGACGCGCAGCTCACGCGCAGCACCTTGGTGACCGTGGCCTGCTGCGTCTGCCGGTCGAAGCCGACGCCGGTGCGCTCGTGCGCGGGGGCCCCGCCGGGCCACAGCACCACGAGGCCCACCAGCACCGCGGCGCCGAAGGGGATCAGGATGGCCGCGATGACCTTGCGCAGATGCTGGGAGACGGGCGCGGCCGGACCGTGGCTGTGACTGTGACCGTGCGTGTGCCCGGATCCAGGCCCGTGTCCGCCGCTCCCCTGCCCGCTGCTTCCCCCGCTGCCGTCGCCGGCGGAACCGGGACCAGCGGCATCGTGAGCGTGGTCGGCGTCGTGACCGTGGCGGGAGGCAAGGCCGTGACCGTGGCCCGGCCCTTGGGCCTCGGCGTGGCCGGGCCCCTGAGCGCCGCCCCGGCTTTGCCCTTGGACGCCGCTGCGGTTGTGCCCTTGGGTGTCGCCTCGGCTGTGCCCCTGAGTGTCGTCGGGCCGGTGCCCGTGGCCGACGTCGTGTCCCTCGCCGGGGCCGTTCCCCCAGCCGCCGTGACGAGGTGCATCGGCGAACGGGTGCCGGTCGTTGCCGGGGCTCTGACTCTGCCCGTACCCGGGCGGCTGCCCAGGCGGATTGCCGCGCGCCGAAGGGGCGTGCCCGTAACCCTGAGCAGGAGCATCGCCGGCGCCTCGGTCCTGGCCGCCGTCCGGAACCGCACCACGACTCTGGCGACGCAGACCGCCCAGCCCCCTCGGACCGCCGGCGTATCCCGGCGGCCGATCAGGACCGGAGCCGTGGGGGCGCTCGTCCAGGCGACCGCGGTCGACACCGCTGTCGTCGACATCGCGGTCCCCTCCGGGCCCGCGCCCGAGGCCTTGTTCGAAGCCGTTGCCGGCACCGGCGCCCGGGCCATTGCCGGGACCGTTTCCGGCGGCAGGCCGGCGGGGCGGCTCAGACGGCGGGTACGGGGGCTGGTGTGTCGTCACCGCCCGATCATCGCAAGAACGAAAGAGGCCCACTGTTCACCGCGCCACATGAGCCGCTAGCGTGGAGCCACCTTTTGCACACGCGGGAGCTCGGAGCACCGGGCTGAGAGGACGCTGACCTCCGTCTTCGCGATGTTTCACGTGGAACGTCTCTCGAATCGAGTGATGTTTCCCATGAGCGTCGGGAGACGGTAGCCGCTGCGTCGACCGCCGAACCTGTTACCGGGTAATGCCGGCGTAGGGAGTAGGTCTCATGACCAACAAGGACGCACGCACGCCTGCCTCCACGCAGGACGTCACCAGCGAGAACGCGGTCGACGTCAACGCTGTGGAGGACGGGAGGTCCATCGGCTGGCACAAGGGGTATGTCGAGGGCGATCGCCCCGACCTCCGGGTGCCGGTCCGACAAGTGCACCTCACCAACGGCCGGTCGGTCACGCTGTACGACACCTCCGGCCCGTACACCGATCCGGCCGTCGAGACGGATGTGCGCAGGGGACTGCTCCCGCTGCGCGAGAACTGGATCATCGCTCGTGGTGACACGGAGGAGTACTCGGGCCGTCCCGTCCGTCCGGAGGACGACGGCATCAAGCACACCTCGCCGCGCGGAGGTCTGCGCAACCTCGACGCGGTCTTCCCGGGCCGGCCGCGTCTGCCTCGCCGTGGCCGGGACGGCAAGGCCGTCACTCAGCTCGCGTACGCGCGCCGGGGGGAGATCACGCCCGAGATGGAGTTCGTGGCCATCCGGGAGAACGTCGCTCCCGAGGTGGTGCGCGACGAGATAGCCGCAGGCCGGGCCGTACTGCCGGCCAACGTCAACCACCCGGAGATCGAGCCGATGATCATCGGCAAGCGGTTCCTGGTGAAGGTCAACGCCAACATCGGCAACTCGGCGGTGACGTCCTCCATCGAGGAGGAGGTCGAGAAGATGACCTGGGCGACCCGCTGGGGCGCCGACACGGTCATGGACCTGTCCACCGGGCGCAACATCCACACCACGCGCGAGTGGGTGCTGCGCAACTCCCCGGTCCCCATCGGCACGGTGCCGCTGTACCAGGCACTGGAGAAGGTCGACGGGCGCGCCGAGGAGCTGACCTGGGAGATCTACAAGGACACGGTCATCGAACAGGCCGAGCAGGGCGTGGACTACATGACGGTCCACGCGGGCGTCCGTCTCCCGTACGTCCCGCTCACGGCCAACCGCAAGACGGGCATCGTGTCGCGTGGCGGCTCGATCATGGCCGCCTGGTGCCTCGCCCACCACAAGGAGTCGTTCCTCTACGAGAACTTCGAGGAACTCTGCGAGATCCTCGCCGCCTACGACGTCACCTACTCGCTGGGCGACGGGCTGAGGCCGGGATCCATCGCGGACGCCAACGACGAGGCGCAGTTCGCCGAGTTGAGGACGCTCGGGGAACTCAACAGGATCGCCAAGCGTTTTCATGTACAGACGATGATCGAAGGCCCGGGGCATGTCCCGATGCACAAGATCAAGGAGAACATCGACCTTCAGCAGGAGATCTGTGATGAAGCTCCGTTCTATACGCTCGGCCCGCTGACGACGGACGTCGCGCCCGCCTACGACCACATCACCTCCGGCATCGGCGCCGCGATGATCGCCTGGTGGGGGACCGCGATGCTGTGCTACGTCACCCCCAAGGAACACCTCGGTCTGCCCAACCGCGACGACGTCAAGACCGGTGTCATCACCTACAAGATCGCCGCCCATGCCGCCGACCTCGCCAAGGGCCACCCCGGCGCGCAGGAATGGGATGACGCGCTGTCCGACGCCCGTTTCGAATTCCGCTGGGAGGACCAGTTCAATCTCGCCCTCGACCCGGACACGGCACGGGAATTCCACGATGAGACCCTTCCGGCCGAGCCCGCGAAGACGGCGCACTTCTGCTCGATGTGCGGGCCGAAGTTCTGCTCGATGAAGATCTCCCAGGACATCCGTCGGACTCACGGAGGCAGCAGGGCGGAGATCGAGGAGGGCATGGCGCAGAAGTCCAAGGAGTTCGCGGAGAGCGGCAACCGGGTGTATCTGCCCCTCGCCACCTGACGGCGATGGCCGACGGACGACCTGGGCCGTCCTGAGGCCGGGTGCGGCTCACCGGAGTTCCCGGTCGGGGAGGCTCGCCCCGGCCGGGGACCGGGAGCGGGCCGCGGTGCTTGACTGTGCTCATGACTGCGCGATCCATGAGCAAGGGCGCCAACCTGGCGGTCGACTCGTCCGCCGTTCGTGTGGAACTGAGCTGGTCCGAGGAGGCCGGGGGGCCGGACGTCGACGCCTCGGCGCTGTTGCTGACCGCCGACGGACGGGTGCGGGGCGACGGTGACTTCGTCTTCTACAACCAGCCCCGCCACGCGTCCGGCGCGGTGCGGCACCTCGGCAAGCAGCGCGCCGGCGGCTCGACGACCGACACGGTGGAGGTGGACTTCGGTGCGCTGGAGAGCGTCGTCACGCGGGTGGTGCTGTGCGCGTCGGCCGACGGCGGGGTGTTCGGGCAGGTCTCCGGTCTGACGCTGCGGGTGCTGGACCGGGACGGGCGGTCGGAACTGGCTCGCTTCGCGATGGAGGCCGGCACGGAGACGGCGTTCATCGGCGGTGAGTTGTACCTGCGCGAGGGCCGCTGGAAGTTCCGGGCGGTCGGGCAGGGGTACGCGTCGGGACTCGCGGGACTGGCCACCGACTTCGGGATCACGGTCGACGAAGAGCAGGAGGAGGCGCCCGCTCGGTCGAGCAGGCCGGCTCACGTCCGCCCGGACACGTCCGGGGCCGGGAGCCCGGGCATGCCCCCGACCGTCCCGCAGGCCTCGCCGGCATTCGTTCGCCCGGTCGGGCCGGAGCCGGGCGCGGCGGCTGCCGGGCCCTCGGGTCCCCGCCTGACCAAGGAGGAGGAGCGGCTTCCCGTGGACATGCGCAAGCGCCTGTCGCTGCGCAAGGAGCAGGTCGCCGTGAGCCTGAGCAAGCGGGGGGCGGCCGGGATCACCGCCCGGGTCGTGCTCGTCCTCGACGCCTCCGGTTCCATGGCGTTCTTGTACTCCCGGGGGGTGGTGGCCGACGTCGTGGAGCGGATGGCGGCCGTGGTGGCGCAACTCGACGACGACGGCGAGATGCAGGCCTGGACGTTCGCCAGCGAAGCCGCGCGCCTCCCCGACCTGCGTCTGGGGGACCTGCCCGAGTGGCTGCGGCTGCATGTGCGCGGGGGAGAGATGAGTCTGTTCCGGCGCGGCAAGAAGCCCCGCAAGGGGCTGGAGCCCGGGCAGGTCGACATGCGCTCGGTCGGCATCCAGAACGAGGAGCAGAAAGCGATCGCGCAGGTCAGGGCCTACGTCCGGGAGAATCCGGCGCCCGTTCCGACGCTGGTGCTGTTCTTCTCCGACGGAGGGGTCTATCGGGACGCGGCGATCGAGCGGGAGCTGCGGGCGGCGGTCGAGGAGCCGATCTTCTGGCAGTTCGTGGGCCTCGGCCGGTCCAACTACGGGGTGCTGGAAAAGTTCGACACGCTGCCCGGGCGCCGCGTGGACAACGTGGGCTTCTTCGCCGTCGACGACATCGGCAGCGTCCCCGATCCGGAGCTGTACGACCGGCTGCTCTCCGAGTTCCCCAGCTGGATCAGGGCGGCGGGGCAGGCCGGCATTCTCTGACGGGCCTTCCGACCGCAGGACGCGCCCCCTCGTTCACCGCCGTCCGTCCGCCGTCTGTCCGCCGTCCGTCCGCCCGCCGGTCCGTCCGTCGTCCGGGCGAGGACAGGCTGCAGTCGAGCATCGGCACGGGATGCCGCGCCCGAGCCTCGGCGGTACGCCTCTTCCGAGCCCTGGTAACGCCTGAGCCGGTTGGGTCCTCTCGCGGCACCGCCTCGACTCCGACCAGCCGGGCCTCGGACCCGGGCCCCGGGCGTCGTCCCGCCGTCGGCACGCGCTTCCGGTACCGGGCGGCGCACCTGTCGGCGTGGCGGCCGGGTCCGCCGGGGGCGTGGGCCGGACTCACTCCTGTCCGGACTCACTCCTGTCCGAACCCACTCCTGTCCGAACCCACTCCTGTCCGAACCCACTCCTGTCCGAACCCACTCCTGTCCGGACCCACATCCGGACGCACTCCTATTCCGGCGGGTGGTCCGGCCCGCCGAAGTCCGGGCTGGTGTAGTCGGGGCTGCTGAAGCTGGGCCGTGAGCCGGCCGAGCGGCCGTCGTCGGGGCTGCTGAAGCCCGGGCGGTCGTAGCCGATCTTCGGAAGGCGGCTGACGGGCGCGGGCGGTACCGGGTCGCTGGGCACCGGGGTCACCGCCCCGGGAGTGGTGAGGGCCTCCTGGAGGAACGGCAGGATGCCGCGCTCCAGCAGGGCTTCCCGCCAGGCCTCTCTGGCCTGGTCCACCTCTTCGCTCAGTTCGCCGTACGGTCCGGCTTCCAGGGAGGGACGGTTGCGCAGGGCGGTGATCAACAGTGCGACGGTGGCGACGAGGATCGCGGCCGCGGCCACGGCCCCGAAGGTCCAGCCCGCCGTGAGCATCGTCCGGGCGAAGGCCTCCTGAGGATCGAGCACGCTGAGGATGTAACCGACGAGGAGGAATATCGCCGCGGCGGTCGCGGCGAGGACGGGGGTGAGGACGGCGGCGACCGCGCCGGCGCCGGCGGCTTCGGCGGCCTGGGCCGCCTCCCCCACGCTGGTGGCGAAGCCCATCGCGGTCGCTCCCGGCTCCGCGGGACCGGTCCCGGCGGTGGACGACGGGCCCGAGGGGGTTGCCTGGGTCGTCGTCGGCGCGGGATGGCGCAGTTCCTCGCGAAGCTTCACGTAGTGCTGGTACTCGGCCGCCGCGGCCACCGTGATGAGCGCGGAGGCGTTGAGGGCCATGGTGCGCAGTTGTTCGGAGTTGAGCCGTTGTCCGACAGCGGCCAGTTCCGGGTGGTGTGGGGCGGAGCGCAGCGCCTCGTCGAGGATCCGCTCGTATTCCTGGCGGTCCTCGCTGTGCAGGTGCTGCGGAACGCTGTTCATGTGCATCCCCCGATGCTCCGTAGGGCTTGGGGCTCGCATGCCAACGAGCCGTCGGGCAGAAACGGAGGGGAGCCTGCTACGGATGAACCGATGGTAGAGCGGCGACGGCATGGCGTGACAGGGGGTTTGCCGAAATTGGCCCCTGGCCTGCGGCGCGGACGGCGCGTCCGGAGCGGGACGGGTGACGTACCGCAAGCGTCAGGTGACTCTCAGATGTTCAGAGGCAGTTGCTGCACCAGGAGTTTCCCGGCCATCGTCACGCCGCCGTCCATCGCGATGGCCAGCCCGTCGGCGTAGACGTGCGGTCCCTCGACCACCGGTCCGCGGTTGTCCTCGCCCTCCTCGGAGCCGACTTCGCCGAGCAGGTAGGGAATCGGGCTGTGGCCGTGAACGATGCGGGTGCCGCCGTACGTATCGAGGAGGGAGCGCACGGCGTCGGCGCCGCCCTCGTCGCGGAAGGAGAAACGCTTCGTGAACTTGCGGAACAGATCCCACACCTCGTCCGCGTCGTTACGCGTGATCGTTTCGCGGACGGTGTCGTTGACCGCCTCGATCGAGTCGCCGTAGTCGAGGTAGGCGGTGGTGTCGGAGTGGACGAGCAGATGGCCGTCGACCTCCTCCATGGCGTCCAGACGGGACATCCACTGCAGGTGGTGGTCCTGGAGCCGGTCCATGTCGTACTTCTGGCCGCCGTTGAGCAGCCAGGCCGCCTGGAAGGTGGCGGTGCCCGCGCCGGAGTTGACCGGGGTGTCGCCGAACCGCTTGGCGCCGAGCAGCAGCAGCTCGTGGTTGCCCATGAGCGCCTTGCAGTACCCGCCGGCCGCGGCGGCTTCGGCGGACAGCCGCATGACGAGGTCGATGACGCCGATGCCGTCGGGGCCGCGGTCGGTGAAGTCGCCGAGGAACCAGAGGCGGGCCGTGCCCGCGCACCAGTTGCCGGCCGCGTCGACCAGGCCCTTGTCCCGCAGGGCGGCGACCAGGTCGTCGAGGTAGCCGTGCACGTCGCCGACGACGAACAGCGGGCCCGGGCCGGTCGCGGTGACCGGCGCCTGGACGGCCGCCGGGTCCACGGCCACCTGGAGGGTGTCGCCGCGACGGTTGATGACGGGCAGGTCGCGCTGGGTCGGCGTGTAGCCCTCCGGGTGTTCGAGCGGCTCCTCGAGGGGCGGTGCGGCGTTCCCGGGATGGATGTCGTGGTCGTACGGACCGGTCTCGTTGACGTACGCGGGCACCCGGAAGTCACGCAACGTCGCCGTCCGCTCCACCTCGGGTCCCTGACCGGCCCCCTGAGTCATCAGACCCCTCCACCATCGCGCCGCATCTGCACCCTTCGGGCTGCCTGGTCGCAGCGGCCCGGGGTGCCGTGCGCCCATCATAGGAATGCGGATCGCGCCGTGTGATGACCCAGGGGTGGGGAATCGAGGCGGTGCTCCGGTTCGTCGTGGCTTTCGCCCCGATTGGCCCGGGCTTCGGCAGTCCCCGCCCGTCCCACGCACACCGTGTCCGCACCACCGCACCGCCGGAGGACTCCCGCCGGTCGGCGGGGTGGGCGCCCGGCGGGGACCCGGTGAGGGGCGTTGCACCGGCCGTGGCGCGTGTGACTTCGGTGACTGCAGAGGACGGACGCGGGGCGCCGGGGAGTGGCCGGAGCCCGCTGCGGCGGTCCGCCGGGACCATGGCCGCCGCCCGACGGAGCCCGGGCGCTCCGTTCGCCCGAGCAGACCGGCGCCCGATGGAAAACGCCCATACGTGCTGTTTCCTCAACGGAGTTGACGCGGTGCGGACCCTCGACGGGCCGCCCCGGTCACCCCTTCTCCGGTGTCCTGGGCGGGCTGACCGTCGTGCGTGGCGGGCGGCGCTGGGACGACGTTCGCACCATCAGCTCGGTCGGTACCACCTGCTCGACCGTCTGTTCCGACTCCACGCCCTCGATGGCGTCGATGAGGAGCTGCACCACCGCCGTTCCGATGCGGCGCGGTTTGAGGGAGAGGGTGGTGACGGGCGGCTCGGTGTTGGCGTACACCGTGGACTCGCTGCAGCAGACGATCAGCAGCTCCTCCGGCACGCGCAGTCCGTAGCGGCGTGCGGCGGCGAGGAGGTCGGTGCCGTTGGGGTCGAACAGGCCGTAGACGGCGTCGGGGCGGTCCGGGCGGGCCAGGAGGCGGTCGGCGGCGACGGCGCCCGCGCACGGGTCGTGGGCGGGGTAGGCCTCGTAGACGGGGTCCTGGCCGACCCGCTCGCACCATCGCAGGTACGCGCTGGTGGACAGGTGGGTGTAGGTGTCGGTGGTGGTGCCCGTGAGCAGGCCGATGCGGCGGGCGCCGGCGTCGGCCAGGTGGTCGAGGATGTCGAGGACGGCCGCCTCGTGGTCGTTGTCCACCCACGCGGTGACCGGGAGCGTGCCGGCCGGACGGCCGTCGGAGACGACCGGTAAACCCTGCCGGACCAGCTCGCTGACCACCGGATCCTGGTCGGAGGGGTCGATGACGACCGTGCCGTCCAGGGCGACGTTCGACCACACGTCGTGGCGCGAGGTCGCGGGGAGGATGACGAGCGCGTAGCCGCGGGCCAGCGCGGCCGACGTGGCGGCGCGCGCCATCTCCGCGAAGTACGCGAACTCGGTGAAGGTGAAAGGTTCATCCCCGTACGTGGTCACGGTCAGGCCGATGAGGCCCGACTTGCCGGTACGGAGGGTTCGGGCGGCCGCGGAGGGGCGGTAGCCCAGTCGGTCGGCGACCTCGCGGACATGGCGTCGGGTGGCGTCGGGGAGCCTGCCCTTGCCGTTGAGGGCGTCCGAGACGGTCGTGATGGACACTCCGGCGGCGGCGGCCACGTCCCTGATGCCCGCCCGGCCCGGCCGGCTGCCTCGGCGTGAGGTTTCCGCGCGGCTCACCTGGTGCTTCCCTGCTGCTGTCATGGCGAGCCGATAGTAGGGCTCATTCGGTGGGGTAGGGCGGACGCATATGCACGCATTGACAGGCACGTTTCTGCAAGGTGTTAGGGGGTCAAGTGCACTAGAAACAAAGTCAGTTGGCGGTTTGAACCCCAGGTCGTGACGTGTCGGCACGGATGAGCCTGCCAACGCACCGATGTTTCGAAGAGGTCTCAACTCACCTGCACGAGGGATGCGCGCCACGGCGCGAGCCACCGGCGCATAGATATATGTACGGCGCGCCCCCGGGTGTCCGCCCATTCATCCGCCTTCGTCCATAGAAGTCGCGGAGGTCCTCGTGTCCCGAGGCGGCCGGGCGGGACGTCCGCTCCCGTCCGTCCCCGTCGCCGGCTCCTCACCTGTACGCACCGGGGCCGAATCCTCATAAGGTGAGCAGTATTGAAGCCGGTGGTGTCACGAGGAGGACTGCGGTGAGCGAGACGAGCCCCAAGCTGCGCGCCGAGCTGGAGGGTATCCCCACCTACAAGCCGGGCAGGCCGGCTGCGGCGGGCGGTCCCGTGGCCTACAAGCTGTCCTCCAACGAGAACCCCTATCCGCCGCTGCCCGGGGTGATGGAGAGCGTGACGGCCGCGGCGGCCTCCTTCAACCGCTATCCGGACCTGGCCTGCACGGCGCTGGTCAACGAGATCTCCGAGCGCTTCGGCGTCCCCACCGCCCATCTGGCCACCGGCACCGGTTCGGTCGGCGTGGCCCAGCAGCTGGTGCAGGCCACCGCGGGCGCGGGCGACGAGGTCGTCTACGCCTGGCGGTCCTTCGAGGCGTATCCGATCATCACGCGGATCAACGGCGCACGGCCGGTGCAGGTGCCGCTGACGCCGGGGGACGTCCACGACCTGGACGCGATGGCCGACGCGATCACCGACCGGACGCGGCTGGTCTTCGTCTGCAACCCCAACAACCCCACGGGCACCGTCGTCGGACGGGCCGAGCTGGAACGTTTCCTGGACCGGGTGCCGCGGGACGTGCTGGTCGTGCTGGACGAGGCCTATCGCGAGTTCATCCGCGACCCCGAGGTGCCCGACGGCGTCGAGTTCTACCGCAAGCGCCCCAACGTGTGCGTGCTGCGGACCTTCTCCAAGGCCTACGGTCTGGCCGGTCTGCGGGTGGGATTCGCCATCGCCCACGAGCCGGTCGCGGAGGCGCTGCGCAAGACGGCGGTGCCGTTCGGCGTCAGCCAGCTCGCCCAGGAGGCGGCGATCGCCTCGCTGCGCGCCGAGGACGCGCTGCTGGGCCGGGTCGGCTCCCTGGTGTGCGAGCGTCTGCGGGTGGTCGAGGCCCTGCGCGCGCAGGGCTGGACGGTGCCCGAGACGCAGGCCAACTTCGTGTGGCTGCGGCTGGGCGAGCAGACGGCCGCCTTCGCGGGGGCGTGCGAGCAGGCCGGTGTCGTGGTGCGGCCGTTCCCGGGTGAGGGCGTGCGGGTGACGATCGGCGAGAACGAGGCGAACGACATCTTCCTGAAGGCGGCGGAGGGCTTCCGCAAGGAGGTGTAGCCCCCGCTGGGGGCGTGCGTCGCCGTCCCCGGGCCGTATGGGCAGGTCAGGTGGGGTGTGGGGGGTTTCCGCGACTGGGCGGGTACCCCCCTTCTCATGTCGAAAGTCCGTGCGGCATAATGGCTTGTGAATGTGAACGCATTCACAAGCGTGAGTAAGGAGCGGCGACGTGGACCTGGCTTTGGCGCCGGAGACCCTGGCGCGCTGGCAGTTCGGCATCACCACCGTCTACCACTTCCTCTTCGTCCCCCTGACGATCTCCCTGGCGGCCCTGACCGCCGGACTGCAGACCGCCTGGGTGCGCACGGAGAACGAGAAGTACCTCAGGGCGACGAAGTTCTGGGGCAAGCTCTTCCTGATCAACATCGCGATGGGCGTCGTCACCGGCATCGTGCAGGAGTTCCAGTTCGGCATGAACTGGTCCGACTACTCGCGCTTCGTCGGCGACGTCTTCGGCGCCCCGCTCGCCTTCGAGGCCCTGATCGCCTTCTTCTTCGAGTCCACCTTCATCGGTCTGTGGATCTTCGGCTGGGACAAGCTGCCGAAGAAGATCCACCTGGCCTGCATCTGGATGGTCTCGATCGGCACGATCCTGTCGGCCTACTTCATCCTCGCGGCCAACTCGTGGATGCAGCATCCCGTGGGCTACCGGATCAACGAGAAGAAGGGCCGGGCCGAGCTGACCGACTTCTGGGCCGTGCTCACCCAGAACACCGCGCTCGCCCAGGTCTTCCACACCCTGTCGGCGGCCTTCCTGACCGGTGGCGCGTTCATGGTCGGCATCGCCGCCTTCCACCTGTACCGCAGGAAGCACATTCCGGTGATGAAGACGTCACTGCGGCTGGGTCTCGTCACCGTGGTCATCGCCGGTCTGCTCACGGCGGTCAGCGGCGACGTCCTCGGCAAGGTGATGTTCAAGCAGCAGCCGATGAAGATGGCGGCCGCCGAGGCGCTGTGGGACGGCGAGGCACCCGCTCCCTTCTCCGTCTTCGCCTACGGCGACGTCGAGAAGGGCCACAACACGGTCGCCGTCGAGATCCCGGGTCTGCTGTCCTTCCTCGCGAACGACGACTTCAGCTCGTACGTCCCCGGCATCAACGACGTGAACAAGGCCGAGCAGGAGAAGTTCGGGCCCGGCGACTACCGGCCCAACATCCCCGTCGCCTACTGGGGCTTCCGCTGGATGATCGGCTTCGGCATGGCCTCGTTCACGATCGGGCTGGCCGGCCTGTGGCTCACCCGCCGCAAGTTCCTGCTGCCGCAGCACCTGAGGGTCGGCGAGGACGAGGTGCCGCACGTGGTGCTGTTCGGGAAGAAGGCGCTCGGCCCCAAGCTCACGAGGCTCTACTGGCTGGTGGCGATCTGGACCCTGGGCTTCCCGCTGATCGCCAACTCCTGGGGCTGGATCTTCACCGAGATGGGCCGCCAGCCCTGGGTCGTCTACGGCGTCCTGCAGACGCGGGACGCGGTCTCCCCCGGGGTCTCCCAGGGGGAGGTCCTCCTCTCGATGACCGTCTTCACCGCGCTGTACGCCGTACTCGCCGTCGTGGAGGTCAAGCTGCTGGCCAAGTACGTGAAGGCCGGCCCGCCCGAGCTCACCGAGGCCGACCTCAACCCGCCCACGAAGATCGGCGGCGACTCCCAGGACGCCGACAAGCCGATGGCCTTCTCCTACTAGGCCGAGGGAGCTGCACAGTCATGGAACTGCACGACGTCTGGTTCGTCCTCATCGCCGTCCTGTGGACCGGCTACTTCTTCCTGGAGGGCTTCGACTTCGGAGTCGGGATCCTCACCAGGCTGCTCGCCCGCGACCGGCCCGAGCGACGGGTGCTCATCAACACCATCGGGCCGGTCTGGGACGGCAACGAGGTGTGGCTGCTCACGGCGGGCGGCGCGACGTTCGCCGCCTTCCCCGAGTGGTACGCCACGCTCTTCTCCGGCTTCTATCTGCCCCTGCTGCTCATCCTGGTCTGCCTGATCGTGCGCGGCGTCGCCTTCGAGTACCGGGCCAAGCGGTCCGAGGAGAACTGGCAGCGCAACTGGGAGACCGCGATCTTCTGGACCTCGCTCCTCCCGGCGTTCCTGTGGGGCGTCGCCTTCGGCAACATCGTGGGAGGCGTCAAGATCGACCGGAACTTCGAGTACGTGGGCGGCTTCTGGGACCTGCTCAACCCGTATGCGCTGCTCGGCGGTCTGGTGACGCTGACGCTGTTCACCTTCCACGGGGCGGTGTTCACGGCGCTCAAGACGGTGGGCGACATCCGGGGGCGTGCGCGGAAGCTGGCGTCGAAGGTCGGTGTCCTCACCGCCGTCCTCGCGCTGGTGTTCCTGACCTGGACGCAGATCGACAGCGGTGACGCCAAGAGCCTGGTGGCCCTCGTCGTGGCGGTCGCCGCGCTGATCGCGGCCCTCGTGGCGAACCAGGCAGGACGGGAGGGCTGGTCGTTCGCCCTCTCCGGCGTGACCATCGTGGCCGCCGTGGCGATGCTCTTCCTGTCGCTCTTCCCGAACGTGATGCCGTCCTCGCTCAACGAGGACTGGAGCCTGACGGTGACCAACGCCTCGTCGAGTCCGTACACCTTGAAGATCATGACCTGGTGCGCGGGGGTCGCCACTCCGCTCGTCCTGCTCTACCAGGGCTGGACGTACTGGGTGTTCCGCAAGCGGATCGGCACACAGCACATCGCCGAGCCGGTGCACTGAATCCGGCGCAGCCCGGGCGTAGGTGGTGTTTCACGTGAAACACCACCTACGCGGGAGAGAGGGTGTGTTTCACGTGAAACACACCAGCCGAGAAGAGGGTGTTTCACGTGAAACCGATCGACCCGCGTCTCCTGCGGTACGCCCGAGCCACCCGTGCCTTCCTGGTGGCGGTCGTCGGCCTGGGCGCTGCGGGGGCGGTGCTGGTCATCGCACAGGCGATGCTGATCGCCGAGGCAGTGGTCGGAGCCTTCCAGCACGGCATGACGGTCACGGAACTGCGCACCCCGCTGGTGCTGTTGGCGGCAGTGGCGGTCGGCCGTGCGCTGGTCGCCTGGCTCACCGAACTCGCCGCGCACAGGGCCAGCGCCGCCGTGAAGTCCGAGCTGCGGGGCAGGCTGCTGGAGCGGGCCACCGCCTTGGGGCCCGGCTGGCTCACCGGTCAGCGCACGGGTTCTCTGGTCGCCCTCGCCACGCGTGGTGTGGACGCCCTCGACGACTACTTCTCGCGTTATCTGCCACAGCTGGGTCTGGCGGTGGTCGTGCCGGTCGCTGTGCTGGCGCGGATCGTGACCGAGGACTGGGTGTCCGCCGCGATCATCGTCGGGACCCTGCCACTGATCCCGGTCTTCATGATGCTGATCGGCTGGGCCACGCAGTCGCGGATGGACCGTCAGTGGCGACTGCTGTCCCGGCTGTCGGGACATTTCCTGGACGTCGTCGCCGGCCTGCCCACGCTGAAGGTGTTCGGGCGGGCGAAGGCGCAGGCCGAGTCGATCCGCCGCATCACCGGGGAGTACCGGCAGGCGACCATGCGGACGCTGCGGATCGCCTTCATCTCGTCGTTCGCGCTGGAGCTGCTGTCGACACTGTCGGTGGCCCTGGTCGCCGTGACGATCGGCATGCGGCTCGTGCACGGCGAGATGGACCTGTACATCGGGCTGGTGGTCCTCGTGCTCGCCCCCGAGGCGTACCTGCCGCTGAGGCAGGTCGGAGCGCAGTACCACGCGGCGGCCGAGGGCCTCGCGGCCGCCGAGGAGATCTTCGAGGTGCTGGAGACGGCGGTGCCGGAACCGGGCACGGTCGCGGTGACCGGCGGCGGCCTGGCCTTCGAGGAGGTGACCGTCCGCTATCCCGGACGGACCGTCGACGCCGTCTCGTGCGCGTCGTTCACCGTCCGGCCCGGCGAGACCGTCGCGCTCGTCGGGCCCAGCGGCGCGGGCAAGTCGACCCTGCTGAACACGCTGCTCGGCTTCGTTCAGCCGGCCGAGGGCCGGGTGCTGGCAGGGGGCGTGGATCTGGCGGAGGCCGACCTGGAGCAGTGGCGGTCGCAGGTCGCGTGGGTGCCCCAGCGACCGCACCTCTTCGCAGGGACGATCGCCGAGAACGTACGGCTGGCGCGCCCCGAAGCCGACGACGCGGACGTGCGGCGGGCGCTGGCGGACGCGGGGGCTCTGGAGTTCGTGGACGGTCTGCCCGCCGGGACCGGCACCGTGCTCGGTGAGGACGGTGCCGGGCTGTCCGCCGGACAGCGGCAGCGGCTCGCGCTGGCGCGGGCGTTCCTCGCGGATCGTCCTGTGCTGCTGCTGGACGAGCCGACGGCGGCGCTCGACGGGGAGACCGAGGCGGGGATCGTGGCAGCCGTGCGGCGGCTGGCGGCCGGACGGACCGTGCTGCTGGTCGTGCACCGGCCCGCGTTGCTCGCGGTGGCGGACCGCGTGGTGCGGCTGGAACCGGCCGGGATCGGGACCGACACGACGGCCGGGATCGGGACCGACACGACGGCCGGGACCGGGACCGACACGACGGCCGGGACCGGGACCACGGCCGGGACCGGGACCGGGACCGACATCGGCTTCGGCACCGGGCCGGGCGCGGCGGCCGGGGAGATCGCGCGCGGTCGCCTGGAGGCCGCGCCCCCGGATGATCACGTCCCTTCGGCGGAGACGCCGGAGACGGCGGTCGCGGCCGGCCCGGGCGCGCTCGGGCCGCACCGCGACGGGCAGGGCGACGGAAAGGGCGACGGCGTGCTCGCGCGGATCCGTGCCATGGCCCGGGCGAGGCGCGGGCGGCTCACCCTCGCGCTGCTGCTGGGGAGCCTCGCCCTCGGGAGCGCGGTGGGCCTGATGGCCACCTCCGGCTGGCTCATCTCGCGGGCCGCGCAGCAGCCGCCCGTGCTGTACCTGATGCCGGCCGTGACGGCGACCCGCGCCTTCGGCATCGGACGGGCGGTGTTCCGCTACGCCGAGCGGCTCGTGTCGCACGACGCCGTGCTGCGGATGCTGGCCGACACCCGGGTCGCCGTCTACCGGCGGCTGGAGCGGCTGGCGCCTGCCGGGCTGCGCACGACGCGGCGCGGCGATCTGCTGTCGCGGCTCGTCGCCGACGTGGACGCCCTCCAGGACTACTGGCTGCGCTGGCTGCTGCCCGTCGGCGCGGCCGTGGTCGTCTCGACGGGGTCCGTCGCCTTCTCGGCGTGGCTGCTGCCCGAGGCCGGGGCGGTGCTCGCCGCCGGGCTGCTGGCGGCCGGGGTGGGCGTCCCGCTGGTCACCGGAGCGGTGGCACGCCGGGCGGAGCGCCGGCTCGCCCCCGCCCGGGGGACGCTGGCCTCCCGCACGGCCGACCTGCTCACGGGCACCGCCGAGCTGACCGTGGCGGGCGCCCTGCCCTCCCGTACCGCCGGGGTGCGCGCGGCGGACTCCGTGCTCACCCGGATCGCCTCACGCACCGCCACCGCCACCGCGCTCGGCGACGGACTGACCGCGCTGGTGTCCGGGCTGACCGTGACGGCCGCGGCGCTGGTGGGGGCCCGGGCGGTCGCGGACGGCCGGCTGGCCGGCGTGATCATGGCGGTGGTGGTGCTGACGCCGCTGGCCGCCTTCGAGGCCGTCCTCGGACTGCCTGCGGCCGTGCGGTACCGCCAGCGGGTGCACCGCAGCGCGGAGCGGGTGTTCGAGGTGCTGGACTCCCCCGAACCGGTGCGTGAACCGGAGCGGCCCGTCCGTGCGCCCGCGTCGCCGTTCCCGCTCGTGGTCCAGGGGCTGGCCGCCCGTCACGCCGGGCAGGACCGGGACGCGCTCACGGGTGTCGACCTCACGCTGACACGGGGGCGCAGGATCGCCGTCGTGGGAGTCTCCGGCTCCGGCAAGACCACGCTCGCGCAGGTGCTGCTGCGGTTCCTGGACCCGGGCGCCGGTTCGTACACGCTGGCCGGGGTGGACGCGCGCGCACTGGACGGCGACGACGTGCGCCGGTTCGTCGGGCTGTGCGCCCAGGACGCGCACCTCTTCGACAGCTCGGTCCGGGAGAACCTGCTGCTGGCGCGGAAGGGGGCGAGCGAGGCGGAGCTGAGGGACGCGCTCGCGCGGGCCCGGCTGCTGGAGTGGGCCGACGGCCTGCCCGAGGGGCTCGACACCCTGGTGGGCGAGCACGGAGCCCGGCTGTCCGGCGGACAGCGGCAGCGGCTGGCACTGGCCCGGGCGCTGCTCGCCGACTTCCCCGTCCTGGTGCTCGACGAGCCCGCCGAGCATCTGGACCTGCCGACCGCCGACGCGCTCACCCATGACCTGCTGGCCGCCACCGAGGGCCGCACGACCCTGCTCATCACCCATCGGCTGGCCGGCCTCGAGGAGGTCGACGAGGTGGTCGTCCTGGACGAGGGCCGGGTGGTGCAACGCGGCCGGTACGCGGAGCTGACCGCCGTGGCGGGCCCGCTGCGCCGCATGACCGAGCGGGAGGAGGCCGCGGAACTCCTGGCGGCACCGTGACCGGACGGCTGTGGCGCGGACGGCCCGTGCGGGCGGCCCGTTCGTCCGTGTCCGCCGTGGGCGGTAGCCGATCCGGCGGTAGCGGGCTGCCGGGACAGTCGCGGGCGAGCGGCCGGGTGGGGGGGCTAGCCCCGCTCGGCGAGCAGCCGCTCGATGACGACGGCGACGCCGTCCTCGTTGTTGGCGACGGTGTGCCCGGAGGCGGCCGCGAGGACGTCCGGGTGGGCGTTGCCCATCGCGTACGACCGGCCGGCCCAGGTGAGCATCTCGACGTCGTTCGGCATGTCCCCGAACGCGACGACCTCCTCGTGGGAGATGCCGCGCTCCGCACAGCACAGGGCGAGCGTGCTGGCCTTGGAGACGTCGGGGCCGCTGATCTCCAGCAGGGCGCTGGGGCTGGAGCGGGTGACGTTGGCGCGGTCGCCGATGGCCAGCCGGGCGACGGTGAGGAAGGCGTCGGGGTCGAGCGTGGGATGGAACGCGAGGATCTTCAGCACCGGCTCACCGGCGCCCGGCGCGTCCGGGGCGAGCAGCTGCTCGGCCGGAGCGAGGTGGTCGGGGATCTCCATGTGCATCTTGGGGTACTGCGGCTCCTGGTAGAAGCCGTAGGTCTGCTCGACGGCGTACATGGTCCCGGGCGCGGCCTCGCGCAGCAGCCGGACGGCGTCCAGCGCGTTGTCCCGTGCCAGCTCGCGCACCTTGACGAAGCGGTGGGCGCCGGGGCCGCCGTGCAGGTCGACCACGGCGGCGCCGTTGCCGCAGATGGCGAGGCCGTGCCCGTGGACGTGGTCGCTGACGACGTCCATCCAGCGGGCCGGGCGGCCGGTGACGAAGAAGACCTCGATGCCCGCCTCCTCGGCTGCGGCGAGTGCGGCGACCGTGCGCGGGGACACGGACTGGTCGTCGCGCAGCAGTGTGCCGTCGAGATCGGTGGCGATGAGCCGCGGCGGGAGGGCGGCGGCCGGGGTCTCGGGCTGTCGGGTCGCTGAGGTCACCGGGCCATTCTCCCGCATATGCCCGCACGACCGTGCGAGGGCCCGCACGCCTAAAAGGCGGGCACGCCTACGGGGTGGGTGCGCACGTCTGCGGGGGCGGGCACGTCCGCGGCGCGGGCGCGCGGCACGGGCGGTCCGATGCCGGGCGGCTGTGGTGCTTCGGGGGTGTCGTGGGGCACCTCCGGAGCCGACGTAGGCTCGAGGGCATGAACCTGCGGCTGAGTACCGTGATCCTGCCCGTCGACCGCTGGCACGAGGGAGGCCGGGCCAAGTGGCGGCGTGCCGAAGAGCTCGGCTTTCACGCCGCGTACACCTACGACCACCTGTCCTGGCGTTCCTTCCGGGACGGCCCCTGGTTCGGGGCCCTGCCCACGCTCACGGCTGCCGCCACGGCCACGGACCGCCTGCGCCTGGGCACCCTGGTGACCTCGCCCAACTTCCGCCACCCGGTGACCCTCGCCAAGGAGCTGATCTCGCTCGACGACGTCTCCGGCGGCCGGGTCACGCTGGGCATCGGCGCGGGCGGCAACGGCTTCGACGCCGAGGTGCTGGGCCAGGAGGCGTGGACGCCGCGGGAACGTGCGGACCGCTTCGGCGAGTTCCTTCCGCTGCTCGACCGGCTGCTCACGGAGGACGCGGTGAGCCACCGGGGCGTGCACTACTCCGCCGAGGAGGCCCGCAACATCCCCGGCTGCGTCCAGCGGCCCCGGCTGCCCTTCGCGGTGGCCGCCACCGGGCCGCGCGGGCTGAAACTGGCGGCCCGGTACGGGCAGGCGTGGGTGACGACGGGCGACCCCAGGCTGTACGAGGCGGGCACCCCGGAGCAGTCGGACGCGGCCCTGCTGGGCCAGCTCGACAAGCTCGCCAAGGCGTGCGCCGACGTCGGGCGGGACGCGGCGGAGCTGGACCGGATCCTGCTGACCGGGTTCACGCCGGACCGGGCCGGGCCGCTGGAGTCCGTGGAGGCCTTCGTCGACTTCGCGGGGCGGCAGCGCGAGCTCGGCTTCACCGAGATCGTGGTGCACTGGCCGATCGCGGACTCGGACTTCGCCGCCGATCAGGCCGTCTTCGAGGACATCGCGACCGAGGCCCTCACCCGCCTGGGCTGAGGAAGGGGGCGCCGGGGCGCCGGTGTGTCGGGCGCTCCCGCGCCCCGGCGCCCCGGCGCTCCCCGCCTCAGTTCAGCCAGCCCTTCTCGAGCGCGAGGAGTGCGGCCTCCACACGGTTGGCGGCGCCGAGCCGGCGCATGATGACCGCCAGATGCTTGCGGTAGGTGCGCACGGACACGCCGAGGCGACGCGCCGCCGTCTCGTCCTTGTCGGCTTCTCTGAGCATGACGAGGATCTCGCGTTCGATGTCGGACGGCAGGTCCGTGTCCTCGCCGGGGAGTTCCTCCGCGGCGGCCCACATGCGCTCGAAGAGCGTGACCAGGGTGGCCACCAGCCCGGGTTCGCGCACGAGCAGCGCTCCCACCGCGGTGTGGGCGGGGTCGATGGGGGTCAGCGCGGCCGACCGGTCGACGATGATGACGCGCTCGATCGGGTGGTGGGAGATCCGCACCTCGGCTCCGTGCGAGACCAGGTCGCGCATGTAGGTGAGCGTGGTGTCGTGCTGCAGGATCGCCGACCCCATGATCATGCGCATGCGCACGCCACGGCGCAGCAGCCGCATGTTGATCGGGTGTGACACGGCGATGGACTCCTCGGTGAGGCGTCCCATCGGCTCCGTGGTCAGGTCCTCGGTCCGGGCGAAGAAGGTCAGCTCGTCGATGGCCTCACGGACCGCCTCGATGCCGTGCAGCTGGGTGATCATCCGGCTGTGGTCGTCCGTGGCCGCGCGGGGCGAGGGAGCGGCGGTCAGGCGCTCCCGGAACAGGGACTCGATGACCGAGTGCCGGGCGGCCTCGCCCTCCAGGTCCTCCCGCAGCCGGCGCAGGCGGCCGTCGATCAGGGCGTCCACGGCCCGGGGCGGCGGGACCGGGCGTATCGCACCCTGGGTGTTCCGGGTGGCGAGCCCCAGTGCGACCAGCCGGTCCAGGGCCGGCTGCTCCGACGACGCGGACTCGTCCTGACCCGGCTCCTGGGAGCCGGACGCGGACGAGTCGCGACGCAGCAGAGCGCGGTACAACCGCTCCTCCTCGTCGTTCACCCCTAGGAACGCGAGCAGATTGCCCATGTTTTTCCCCCTGTTTGATGATCGATCACACCGCGGTCCCTGGAATCCTCAGACGCACGTACCCGACTGTCAACGAAGGGTTGACGTCATACGTCCCCCGGTTGCGTATCGGATGCGGGCTCGGCCCTGAGGCGGGCCCGGCGGGACGGGGGAGCCGCTGCAGCTTGAGGAATCCGAGGGTGCAGCAAGCTGCGCGCAGATGGCCTCGTTCCGGCCCCCGCCAGACGGCAGAGTCGTTCTCGCAAGGAAGCACGAACACCGCAGAACGAACACCGCAGAACGAACGCCGCATCGAGCATCCGAGGAGACATCCCGTGAACCGTTCCACGTCCCGCAGCGCGCTGTCGTCCCGTCGTCGTGGACACGTCGTCGCCGGTCTGCTGACCGCGGTGACGATCGCCCTGGCCGGCCAGGGAACGGCCGCCGCCGCCGAGCAGCCGGCGCAGAGCCGGACGGCGTCGGAGACCGTGGCGGCGCACGGGGCCGGGAACGAGACGGCGCACGGGACCGGGAACGGGGCGGCGTCCGCCGCCGGCCTCGGCGGGCTGCTCCACGTCCTCGGCGGTCTGCTGCCCGACGTGACGCTGCCGAAGAACAACAACGACTGGCAGTAGTCCGCGGCCCAGGCCGATCCGACCCGACGACCGAGGAGAACCCGAAGCCATGACCGACTACTCCGTGCTCCTCCCCTGCGTCCCCCGCCGCCTGGAGCAGGCCCTCCCCTTCGCCGGACTCGTCCGGTGGACCGGGGCGACCCGTCTCTGGCAGGGACAGGCCATGGTGATGGAGCCTCATCAGACCTTCGCCGGTCTGGCCGGGGCCGGGTTCCGGGTCCCGACCGGCTTCGGCGTCACGCTGATGCCGCTGCGCCACCCGTACGAGGCCGCCCTGCAGGCGCGGTCGGTGGCGCTGGCCACCGGGGAGCCGGTGATCGCGGGCTTCGGTCCGGGAGCGACGGCCTTCCAGGAGAACATCCTCGGAGCCCCGTACGACAAGCCGCTCCAGGTGGCGCGGCAGTACGTGACGGCGGTGCGCCGTCTGCTCGACGGCGAGACGGTCGTCATGGACGGTCCGCAACTGACCTTCCGGGGGCAGCTGGCTCCGGTCGCGGCGCCCCGGGTCGACGTGGGTCTGGGAGTGCTGAGGCCGGCGATGGCGCGGCTGGCGGGCGAGGTGGCGGACGTGGTGATCACCTGGCTGACGCCGCCCGGATATCTGCGGGACGTCATCCTGCCCGCGGTGGCCGAGGGCGCCGAACGGGCGGGGCGGACGTCACTGCCCCGGGTCGTCGCCATGGTCCCGACGGGACTGGAGAAGGAGGGGCGGGAGGGTGCCGGGCCCGAACGGCTGGCGCTGGCCGGCAACGCGGCCCACATGCAGGCCCCGCACTACCTGGACATGCTCGGCCGGGCGGGAGTCGACGTGGGCTCCGGGCGGCTCGAGGACGTGGCGCGCGGCGTCGTGGAGACCGGCGCGTTCGCGGGCGGCGATCTGCCGCAGGCGGTCAAGGCGCTCCGGGCGTACGAAGACGTGGGAGTGGACGAGATCGTCCTGAACACCACCGCCGTGTGCAAGCTCTTCGGCGCCCAGGAGTCGCTCGCGGACCTGTCGGCGATCCTGCGGGCCGTCCCGGCGCCGCACTGAGCGACCGCTCGCCGTCGGCTGCCCCGGCCGGCCGGCCGTTCGGCGTCGGCTGCCCACAGCCGGCCGCCCGTCGGCCACCGGTCCGTCGACAGGCGTTCGTCGCCGGCCGTCGCCCGGCCGCTCGTGACCGGCGCCCCGCGCCGCACCCGATTCCCTGCTGCCCCGAGGCAGAGGGGGAAGCAGACCAGCAAAGGATTCTCTGGCATGGACATGACTGATCGTGGGCGTCTGAAGCAGCACCTCATCTCCTGGGCCACCGCCTCCCCGCTCGCCGGACCCTCCGGCGCAGGCATCGGCACGCTCGTCCTGGCCGACGCGCAGCACATTCCCGCCGTCACCGCCGCCGGACTCGTCGGCCCCCGCACCCTCCTCCTGGCGCCCGACGACGGCGCCGGCGACCTCGCCCCCGCCGTCGGCTACCAGGGCAGCCTCACGGAGCCCGGCGACGAGTTCTCCAACGGCCAGGACTTCTTCCTGCAGACCCACGCCTACGCCGCCAGCCCCTTCATGACCGTGTTCGGGCCGACCGTCGTCCGCGTCTTCGACCGACACGACTTCGAGGTCTTCCTCGCCGACGCCGACCGGGCGCTCACCCAGGGCGTGTTCCCCGAGTTCCTGCTCACCTCCTCGGTGCTGCTGGCCGATCCGGCCGCGCTGAGCGGCGCCGACGACCCGGCGGACGGACCGGCCCTGCGCCTGTACGCCGACCGGAACGGACAGGTGTCCACCAGTCCCACGGGAGCGGTGCTCGGCACGGTCCACGACAGCCTCGACGTCCTCGCCGAGCGCTTCGCCGGGGCCGGGAACGGCGCCGCCGCGCTCGACGCGGCACTGCCGGCGCAGACCCGGGCCGAAGCCCTGAGCAGCCGCCCGTTCCTCGCCCGCTACCTCGCGGCGGTCGCCGCGCTGCGCAGCCTCATGGCACGCGGAGCGACCGGACTGAAGGTCTCCGGGTTCGGTCACCGGCTGACGCCCGGGCTCGCCGTGCCCGGCGACGACCTGGCGGACCCCGCGCTGCCGATCGTGCTCTACGGGGACGAGGACTCCTACGTCGTGGCCGGCAGCCGGCTGTTCGCCGTCGACCGGCGGGCCGCCCGCACCCTGGAGTGCCTGCTCGCCACCTCCGGAGCGGTGGACGACCGCGTCCCCGCCGCCCACGTGGACCAGCTGGCCGACCTGTTCGCCTCGCACGGCCTGGAGCTCCCCGTACCGGTGCGCGTCCCGGCGGCCGCCCGATGAGCGCCCCGGCCATGCCCCTCACGACGGCCGAAGGCGGCGTCCTCGCCGCCCGCCGGAGGGCGGAGCTCGCCGACAGGGTCCGCGTCTGCGGCCTGTACGACGCCGCCGGCGCGCCGGTCTACCACGACCTCGCCACCTACGACGACCCGGAGACCCGGGCCCTGCTGACCGCCGTGCGGACGACGCCCGGCCCCCTGCTCGACCTCGCGGCCGGCTCGGGACGGTTCACCCTGCCGCTGCTCGCCACCGGCCGGGAGGTCACCGCCCTCGACCTGTCCACCGACATGCTGGCGCTGCTGAGGACCCAACTGGACCGGGCCCCGGCGTCGATGCGGGCCCGCTGCACCGTGGTGCAGGGCGACATGTCCCGGTTCGACCTGGGACGCAGCTTCCCGCACATCCTGCTCGGCACCACGTCGCTCTCGCTCCTCGACGAGGACGGCCGCGCGGGTCTGTACCGCAGTGTCCTGGCGCACCTGGCCGAAGCGGGCCGGTTCCTGCTGACCGTCCTGGAACGGGGCGACGGCGACGGACCCGACGAGACCGTCGTCCGGGCCACCGGCGCCGGCGGCACCGTCTACGAGCTGTACGAGCACTGGCCCGCCGGCGCCGACAGCCGCACCGTCACCCTGTTCCCCGCCGACCCGCCGCAGGACGACAGCCCCGTCACCGTCTGCACGGACCGCGTGGCCGTCCTCGAGCTGCCCCGCATCGAGGAGGAACTCGCCGCGTCCGGCCTGACGGTCACCTCCCGCCGGCTCCTCTCGCCGCCCGACGAGCGTCACCGCGTGACACTCCTGACCACGGAAGCCTCCCGATGACCGCGCTCTGGCCCTACCTCATACCGCCCTCCAGCCACGGCGACGACAGCCTCTGCGCCGTCGGCGCGGCCGGACACCGCGTCACCTTCGCGGACGGCAGCACCGCCCTCGACGCCGACAGCGGGCTCTGGAACGTGAACCTCGGCTACGGCAACGCGAGGATCGCCGAGGCCGTCGCCGAAGCCGCCGCACACGCCTCCTACCTCGGGGCCTTCCGCTTCGAGAACAGCTACGCCCGTCGCGCCGCAGACGACCTGCTGCGGGTCTGCGGGCCCGACCACTACGCCCGGGTGCTCTTCTCCACCGGCGGCGGCGTCGCCAACGACGCGGTCATGAAGCTGGCGCGGATCTACCACGCCGTGCAGGGCAGTCCCGGACGCAACCTGGTGGTCGCCCTGCGGGGCAGCTTCCACGGACTGACCTTCGGCGGCTTCGCCCTGACCGGCGAGGACCTGGGACAGCGGGTCTACGGAGTGGACCAGCGGCTGATCCGCCACGTCACCCCGAACGACACGGCCGAACTGGGCCGGCTGATGACCGCCCTCGGCGGCCAGGTCGCCGCCGTCGTGGTGGAACCCGTCGTCGGCACCGGCACCCTCCCGCTCGACGAGGCGTTCGTCGCCGAACTGGGCCGTCTGCGCGACGAGTACGGCTTCCTCCTGGTCGCCGACGAGGTCGCCACCGGCTTCGGCCGCACCGGAAGCTACTTCGCCTCCGAGAGCTGGCCGGGCCTGCCCGACGTGCTCGTCACGTCCAAGGGCCTGACCAACGGGGCCTGCCCCGCCGCGGCCCTGGTGATGTCCCACCGGGTGACGAAGGCCCTGGTCGAGCACGACACGGTGTTCGCCCACGCCGAGACGCAGGGCGCGACCGCACTCGCCTGCGCCGCGGTCAGCGCCACGATCGCCGAGATGGAGCGCCTCGACGCGGTGAACGCGGGCCGCGACGTCGCCGCCTGGCTCGAGCAGGGGCTGGCGGAACTGGTCGAGCGGCATCCGCTCGCCACGCACGCCACCGGCGTCGGCTGCTTCCGCACCCTGCATCTGACGCACCCCGACGGCCGCGCCCTGGCCGGAACGGACGTCGCCGAACTCATCACCCGGATCCGGCACGCGGGCGCCCTCGTCCACCCCGGTCCCTCCGGCATCCAGCTCGTGCCCTCCCTGACGTACCGCCGCGCCGAGGTCGCCGAGCTCATGACCTGTGTCGAGGAGGGCCTCGACAGCCTGCTGCCGGCGACCTCCCTGGCCGCGAGGAGCTGACCCCATGCCCGTCTCTCTCGACGCCTACGACCGGATTCCCGGACTGCTGCGGGAACTGCGCCCCACCGGCGTGACCGTCCTGGCCGACCCGGCCGTGGCCGCCCACGCCGTCACCCGGAACGTCACCGCCGAGATCGTCCGCGCCGGGTTCACGCCCACCGTGGCGGTCACCCCGGCGGACGGAGGGATGCGGGCCGTGGAGGCCCACGCCTCCCGGTTCTCTCCCGGTGAGCTGGTCGTCGGCGTCGGCGGGGGCAGCACCCTCGACTTCGCGAAGCTCTCGGCCGCCGTCGGCCGGCGTCCCGGACTCCTGCGCTACCTGACCTCAGCGCAGCGCAGCGGCCTCGTGGCGCTCCCGCTCTCGGAGGGAGAGCACGCCGAGGTCCTCGCGGTACCCACCACCCTGGGCACCGGCAGCGAGGCGGGGCCCGTGGCCTGCTTCCCGCACGGGGACGGCAAACGCATCGCGATGGGGGAGTGCCTGCGCCCCCTCGCCGCGCTCAGGGTGCCGGAGGCCACCGAGACCCTCCCGGGGCCGCTCGTCCTGGACGGCGTCCTCGAAGCGATCTTCAGGACCGTCATCCCGTACAGCAGCGACACCCTCGACCTTCCGCAACAGGACGCCGCCGTAGAGGAGTTGGCGGGAGAACTGCTGACGGCCGGTGACGAACTGGCCCGGAGTCTCGCCGCCGGCCGGCCGGCCCCCGCGGCGGAGCGGCTGCGGGTCGCCCGGCTCAGCGCCGAGAGCCAGCGCGGAGCCATCAACGTCGGCCGCAGCCCCTACGCGGTGAAGTGCTGGGCCCTCGCCAACGAGCTCTCCACCACGCTGGGCCTGGCCAAGATGCGCGCGGTCGCCGCCCTGTGGCCGGTCGTGTGGCGGCAGGCCCTGCGGGGAGACACCCGCTTCGGCAGCGCAGACCGCGTCCACCGCCTGTGGGAACGCCTGGGGCAGCGGGCCCCGTGGCTCGCGCCGCGGCCCGACGACGGCCTCGAACAGCTGATGCACCGCTGGCGGATCGACCGCACCGTGCACCTCGCCCCGCACCTGCGCCACCACGTCGCCCTGCGCAGCGTGCGCGCCTGGGGCGCAGGACTGCCCACCCTCGCCGGGTTGAGCGCCGACGACGTCGTCGCGCTCCTCGCCGAGGCCACCGAGCCGACCGCCTTCCCGGCCGGCTCCCCCGAACCCCTCCCGGCGGCCTGAGCGCCGACCGGGAGGACCACCCGCACCACCCGCACCACCCGCACCACCCACACCACCCGCACCACCCGCACCATCCCACCGGACAGCGCCCCGGAGAAGCCGGGACGCACCGAACACGAGGAGAACGTCATGACGAAGCACACGCTGGTCGAGCAGGAGCTGCAGGAGCTCGGCACCGAGCTGGAGATGCAGGAGCTCGAGGCAGTGCAGGCCCCGGGCTGGGCCACGAGCGTCGGCGTCAGCGTCGGCATCTCGATCGTCTCCGTCGCCTGGAGCCTCACCTGATCGAGCCGGCTCCGGCCGTCCGGTCCACCGTGCCGTGCCCCGCGCACGGCAGGACACCCCCCGACGGCTGCCGCCCGGCCCGGTAAGCCGCGTGGCAGCCGGGGGAACCCCGGAACCCCCGGGTCAGCACGCACCACATCCGCCGTAACAGCCGAGAGAGGCAACTGACATGAGCGAGAACCCGGGCACCGTCGAGAGCTTCGACAACGCCGACCTGGTCGAGCTGGAGATGCAGGAGCTGGAGGCGCTGGAGGCGCCGGGCTGGGGCACCATCAGCGCCGTCTTCTCCGCCGGTGTCTCGGTCGGTGTCTCGATCACGCTGACCTGATCCGTTCCGTCCCGTTCCCTTCCGCACCGCGCCGACACCCGTCGAACCACCGAGAGAGGCAACCGACATGAACGACAACCCGGGCACCGTCGAGAACTTCGACAACGCCGACCTGGTCGAGCTGGAGATGCAGGAGCTGGAGGCGCTCGAGGCGCCGGGCTGGGGCACCATCAGCGCCGCCTTCTCGGTCGGCGTCTCGGTCGGCGTCTCCGTGACCCTCACCTGAGCCGCACCACGCCCCAACTGCACCACCGCACCACCCGCACCAACTGCACCACTCACACCAACCCGTAGAACACCTCTGAGAGGACATCACCATGGCTGAGAACCTGGGCGCCATCGAGAACGCCGAGCTCGTCGAGCTGGAGATGCAGGAGCTCGAGACCCTCGAGGCCCCCGGCTTCTGGACCGGCGTCTCCATCGGCACCGCCATCAGCGCCTCCGTCGCCACCTCGATCACCCTCACCTGAGAGCGACTCCGGCGAGCGCACTGACGCGGTGGGGGACGGAGTGACCGCATCCCTTCCGCACCTCGGAACCCGACTCGGGTGAGACCGAGGATCTGCGGTGGTCCGGCCGGCTACGGCCGGCCGGACCACCGAAAGGGTGCCGCGCGCTCTCCCCCTCCCCGCCGCCGTCCCGCAAAGGAAACGCCAGTGAGCGCTGTCACGAGCCCCCCGCCTCCCACCGTCCCGGCCCACACGAGGCGCCCCCGCCTCGCCCCGAGCGCCGAGGTCCACTCGCCCGCCGACGGACAGGGCGACTGGGTTCTCCAGCACGGCGCCCGCTACGTGCGGATCACCGAACACGTCGCGGATCTCGTCCAGGAACTGGACGGGGAGCGCGACCACGAGACCCTCGCCGCCCGGCTGGGCGGCTCCTGGAGCACCGAGCGGGTGGGCAGCGCGATCTCCCGGCTCGACTCCCTCAGACTGCTCGACGACGGCGAGACCAAGGCGCCCGCCGTCGCCCCCCGCTTCCAGATCGTCCCGCCGATGACGCTCCAGCTCACGCTGCTGCGGCCGGGACGCACGATGCAGGCCCTGCGCCCCGTGTTCGCCCGCCTCTTCTCCCGGGGGGTCGTGGCGGCCGGGATGCTCTGCGTCCTCCTCGGCGCCGGCGCCCTGATCGCCCAGCGCGACGCCGTCGCGGTGACGCTGAACAGCCCGCTCTCCGCGGTCTCGTTCACCGGAGTGCTCGTCGCGCTGCTGCTCGGCGTCTCCCTCCACGAGCTGGGTCACGCCGCCGTCCTCATCCGCTACGGGGGCCGGCCCTCGCGCATCGGCGTCATGCTCTTCTACCTGATGCCGGCGTTCTTCTGCGACGTCTCGGACGCCTGGCGGCTCCCCGACCGCAGGCAGCGGGTGCACACCGCGCTCGCCGGTCCCGCGGTCCAGACGTCCCTGGCGGCCGCTTCGGCCCTCGCCGCCTGGCCCCTCGCGGACGGCACCGCCAAGACCTGCCTGCTGTTCTTCGCCGTCACCAGCTACGGAACGGCCCTGCTCAACCTGACGCCGTTCATCAAACTCGACGGCTACATCGCCCTGATGAGCCACGTGGACGTCCCGTACCTGCGCGACCGCGCCATGGCCGACGCCCGCCGCGCCCTCGCCCGCTTCCTGTTCGGCGGCACGTACCAGCGCGAACTGCCCACCCGGTGGACCGTCGTGTACGGCTTCGCCTGCCTCGCCTTCCCCGTGTACTTCCTGAGCACCGCCCTGCAGACCTGGCTCGGCACGCTCCAGCGGGTCGGCTGGGTCGGACTCCTGCTGGCCGCTTCCGGGCTGTCGTACATCGGGTGGATGCTGGTCCGCGGCGCGCTGCGGCTCTCCGCCGAGGTCAAGGCCGCCGGCGTCCGCAGGGCCAGGGTCGGCGCCGTCTGCGCCGCACTGGGCGCCGCCGTGTGCGCCGCGCTGTTCCTGCCCGTCCACCAGACGGTGGCCGCCGCCTACGTCACCGACGCCTCCGGCACCCGGCTCGTCCTGCCGCAGGGCTCCTCGGCCGAACTGGTCCACGGCGGGCAGCGCGTGATGCTGAAGACGAACGGCCTGGTGCTGCAGGACGACGTCGCGACCGCCCGGGTCGGATCCGCCCCGGCCGCACAGACCGAGGTCCCGGTCTCCACCTACTTCCCCGTCGACCTCGGAAGCGCCGTGGACATGGACTCGACGGCCTTCCCGCTGGACCTCGACCGCACCCCGACGCCGGCCACCGGCACCGCCGAGGTGGAGCTGGGCAGCGTGCCCCTGTGGAAGTCCCTCCACCGCACCTACGTGCTCCCGTTCCTGCCCTTCTGACTCTGGAGACACCGTGCTCGACACCCGGTTCATCAACTTCTGCCGCGCGGACTCGCTCTTCTACGACGCCGCCGCCGCCGAATCCACCGGCGCGGACTTCCACGAGGGCCGGACCCTGCCCGAGGGCTGGACCGCCACCCGAGGACGGGAGTGGACCGTCTGCGTCCCGCCGGACTCCCGCATCCCCGACCAGGGCTGGAAGATCCACGTCGCGGCCTCCCCCGACAACGCCGCCGAACTCCTCGACGCCGTGGTCCCGTACTGCGTCGAGCACGGGCTGATGTTCAAGTACATCTCCGACCTGGAGACGCTCGGCCGGCGCGGCAGCAAGTACGGGGACCGCACCGCCAGCGGCAAGTTCATCACCGTCTACCCCGTCGACGAGGCGGCTCTGCGCACCGCCCTGGACGGCCTCGACGACCTCGTCGGAGGGACGCCCGCACCGTCCGTGCTGAGCGATCTCCGTTGGAAGCAGGGGCCGTTGTACGTGCGTTACGGTGGCTTCGTGCTGAAGACCACCCGCCTCAAGGATGGCACCCTGGCACCCGCGATCACCGCACCGGACGGCGAACTCGTCCCCGACGAGCGGCGCCCCGGCTTCCGTCCCCCGGCATGGGTCACCCTCCCCTCCTTCCTGCAGGAGGCGGCCGACGAGCGGCGCCGGGGCACCCTCACCGATTTCCCCTTCCGCGTCTACAAGGCCCTGCACTTCTCCAACGGAGGCGGCGTGTACCGCGCCGTCGACAAGCGCGACGGAACCGAGGTGCTGCTCAAGGAGGCCCGTCCGCTCGCCGGTCTCGACGCGGCCGGCGACGACGCCGTCACCCGCCTCGAGCGCGAGCACTGGGCGCTGTCCCGGCTCTCCGGCCTCCCGTCCGTGCCCACCCTGAGGGACGTGCGCAAGGGCAACGAACACCTCTTCCTGGCCCGCGACTACGTCGACGGCACTCCGCTGACGGAGCTCGTCCGCCTGCGGCACCCCTACGGCACCACCGACAACACGCCGCGGGCCCGCGCGGAGTACACGGCCTGGACGCTGCGCATCCTGGACCAGGTCGCCGAGGGCGTGGCCGCCATGCACGAGCGCGGTGTCGTCTTCGGCGACCTGCACCCGGGCAACGTCCTCGTCCGCCCCGACGACACCGTCGCCTTCATCGACATGGAGACCGCCACGCCCGCCGAGGAGATGCGCGCGCAGGCCATGGGCTCCCTCGGCTTCCGGGCCCCCGACCACCTCCGGGGCCCCGACGTCGACCTGTTCGCGCTCGACGTGCTCCGGCTGACCATGTTCGTCCCCATGCCGCACGTCGTGCCGTGGGGCACCGAGAAGATCCGCACGCTGATCGACGTGGCCGCCCGCGACTTCCCGCTCCCCGAGTCCTTCGTCCGGCAGATCGAGCGCGGCCTCGGCGACGACGTCCTGGGCGCGCGGACGGAGTACGGCGTGCGCTGGCCCGCCGCCGGGGAGGAGACCGGGGGCCTGATCGCGGACATCGCCGGCTCCATCGTCGAGGCGGCCACCCCCGAGCGGACCGACCGCCTCTACCCGGGCGACGTCTCGCAGTTCATGGTCGACGACGGCGGCGTGACCTTCGCGTACGGGGCCGCGGGTGTGCTCTGGGCCCTGCACCGCGCCGGCGCCGAGGCTCCCGCCGAACACGTCCAGTGGTTTCTCGACCGGTCCGAGCAGGTCGCCGGAGACGGTCCCGGTTTCCTCACCGGCCTCGCCGGCGTCGCGTACACCCTGGAGGAGCTCGGTCATCCCGACGCCGCCGACGCGGTCATGGACCGTGCCTTCGCCGGGTGCGACGCCAACGTGGGGTCCACCCTGGCGACCGGGCTCTCCGGACTCGGCCTGACCGCACTGCACCTGGCCGCCCGGCGCGGCGACGACCGCCGCCTGCGCCAGGCGCTCGAACTCGCCGACCGGCTGCCCGACACCCCGGCGCCCCAGCGCGTCGGACTGCTGCACGGTCGCTGCGGCCGTGCGCTCCTGCTGCTGCGCCTGTACGAACACACCGGCCGCACCGACCTGTTGGAGCGGGCCCTGACCGAACTCCACGCCGAACTTGAGCGCATCGGGGGCGACGACTTCGACGACCGCTTCCTCAGCGGCGGACTCGAGGGCTCCGCGGGCATCCTGATCGCGCTGCGCGCGGCACTGCGGCACACCCCCGACGACGCGCGGATACGTTCCGCCGTGGACCGGCTGCGGACCCTGCGGCGCGGCGGCTTCGCCACCTCGTGCGGCCTCCTGCACGGCCGGAGCGGTGAGCTCCTCGCCCTCGAGGACGGCGGCAGCGAGATCGAGCGGGACGTGCTGCGCTTCCACCTGGACGCCCTCGGCTGGGAGGCGATAGCCGCCGAGCCCGGACGCGTCGACTTCCTCGGCAACTACGGCTACCGCCTCTCCACCGACCTGGGCACCGGTTCGGCCGGAGTCCTCCTGGCCCTCGCCGCCCTGCGGGACGGCGCCCCGGCCCTGTCCTTCCTCGCCCCCTCGGCCGCCGGGGCGCGACGGTGATCGACATCCCGGCCACCCTCGACCCGGCCTCGGGCATCGCCCTGCGGTACGCGGTCACACCGCCGCACGACGGCGATCCGCTGTGGAGCAGCGCGGTCGAACTCCAGCCGGTGGACGGGTTCGAGGGCATCGTCGGCGCGCACGCTCCCACGGGTGCCACGGGTGCCACGGGTGCCACGGGTGCCACGGGTGCCACGGGTGCCACGGGTGCCACGGGTGCCACGGGTGCCACGGGCTCCGGGGGCGCGGGGGTTGTGCGTGCGGGCGTCACCGCCTCGGCGGGCTCCGTCGCCACCGCGGCTCCCGCCGGGCCGGGCGCCGGCGCCGGCGACCTCCCGCTGTCCGCCCGGTTCGCCGGGGCCAGCGGCTCCTCCCGGATCGACGCGCTGCTGCGCGGAGCGGGAGAGGCCGTCGAGCGGCGCGCTCTGCACCCCTCGGCCGCGCACCCCGCACGCTTCGGCCCCGCGGCCGGCCTGGCGGCCACGACGCTGTACGCGCACCACCCGGGCCACGCCCTGTCGCACCCGGACGCCGCGACGGCCGCCCTGTCCTGGTACGAGGCCCGCGACCTGGACACCGGTGTCCCCGTCCTGGTCCCCGCGGACCTCGTGGACTGGCCCGCCCGCCGGGCCGACCTGTTCGATCCGAGCCCGTCCGGGGCGGCGGCCGGCGCGAGCCACGAGACCGCTCTCGCCGCCGCGATGGTCGAGGTGACGGAACGGGACGCCCTCACCGTCGCCTGGGGCCGCCGGCTGTGTCTGCCGACGTACGTCCCCTCGCCCGCCGACACCGGGCTCTCGGCGATGTGGCGGCGGGCGCGCGCGGAGGGGCTGACCCCCGTGCTCGCCCGGATTCCCACCGCCGTCCCCGGGCTGTGGTGCATGACCGGCTTCCTGATCGACCCGGAGGGGCCGGGCGCCGTGGCCGCCGTCGGCATGAAGGCGTCGACCCGGCCGGCGGAGGCGGCCGTCAAGGCGTTCCAGGAGGCGTGGCAGGTACGGGCCGCGCTGCGGGCGCTGCGCGGCCAGGGCGGGGCCGGGCGCCTCGCCCCGATCGTGACGGAGCACGACCGGCTCTGCCACATGCTGACCCGCCCCGCGTACGAGAGCGTGCGCGACTGGGTCGCGGGCTTCCGGCAGCCGGACCCGCTGCCCGCTCCCTCGCCCGCGCGGGACCTGGAGGCCGAGGAGATCAGGCGGGCCATGACGGCCGACGGCGCGGGTCTCCTCGCCGTGGACCTCACGCCGCGCCTTCCGTCGGCCGTCGCCGCCATGGGCTGGCACGTCGTCAAGGTGCTGGCGCCCGGCTACCAGAGCCTGCGGATGGACGAGACGCACCTGTGGAGCTGGCACCTGCCCCGGCTGGCGTCGGCGCCGGAGCGCACCGGCTGCGCCGCCGGCCTGGACGATCCGCGCGAAGCGGCCCCGCACCCGCTGCCCTGACGTGACGGCGGTCCGCCGCCGCTCGATTCCCCCCACCAGAGCAACCGATCAACCGAGCTGAGAGAAGACACAGATGCTGGAACTGGAAGAACTCGTCCGAGACTTCGGCGATCACCGTGCCGTCGACCGGGTCTCCTTCCGGGTGTCCCGAGGCCGGTTGACCGGATTCGTCGGCGGAAACGGTGCGGGCAAGACCACCACCATGCGCATGATCATGGGCGTTCTGGCCGCGAACGGCGGCGAGATCCGCTGGGACGGCGCGCCCGTCACGGCCGCCGACCGCAGGGACTTCGGCTACATGCCGGAGGAGCGCGGCCTCTACCCGAAGCAGACGGTGCTCAGCCAGCTCGTCTACCTGGCCCGCCTCCGGGGCCAGAACGCCGCCGACGCCCGCCGCCACATGCTCGAACTGCTCGAGCGTCTCGGTCTGGCGGAGAAGAGCCAGGCACGGCTGGAGTCCCTGTCCCTGGGTAACCAGCAGCGTGTGCAGATCGCGGCCGCCCTGCTGGGCTCCCCCAAGCTGCTCGTCCTCGACGAGCCCTTCTCCGGGCTGGACCCGCACGCCGTGGACACGATGGCCGAGCTGCTGCGCGAGTACGCCGCCGCGGGCATCCCGGTGTTGTTCTCCTCCCACCAGCTCGACCTGGTCGAGCGGCTCTGCGACGACCTGGTGATCATGGCCACCGGTCACGTCGTCGGCAAGGGCACCGCGGACGAGCTCCGGCACCGCGACAAGCCCCGGTACCACCTGGTCACCGGCACGCCGGCCGGCTGGGCCCGTGACGTCCGCGGCGTGACCGACGTCGAGGAGCTGCCCGACGGAGCGCACGTCGAGCTCGCCGCCGACGCCGATCCCGGCGTGCTCCTGACGGAGGCACTGCGCCGCGGACCCGTCCACGCCTTCACCCCTGTCGTTCCCAGCATCGCCGACGTCTACCGGGAGATGACCTCCGCATGAGCACCGTGACCTCGAACCCCGCGCACCGGTCCGAGACGTCGCCCGATCCGCAGGGCACGCCCGCGGCTTCCGGTACCCCGCCCCGCACGGCCACCGCGGCCGCCTGGCGGATCGTCGCCGCCCGCGAGATCTCGGTGAAGCTCACCAACCGAGGCTTCCTGCTGTCGACGCTGGTCACCCTCGCCCTGATCGTGGGGGCGATCGGACTGCAGCTCTACCTCGCGGACTCGATGGGGAAGATCACCGTCGCGGTGGCCGACCAGCAGGCGGGCCGGATCGCCGGCCAGGCCGAGCAGCTGGCCGTCACGGCGGACCAGGACGTCGAGATCACGGTCCGGCAGGAGTCGTCCGCCGACCAGGTCCGCGAGGCCGTGCGGTCCGGCGACGCCGAGGCCGGGCTCCTCCTCGAGGGCGGCCGCTGGGTCCTGCTGGGCGACACCGGCCAGAACGACATCGCCGCCACGTGGATCGGCGCTGCCGTGCAGTCGAACGCCCTCGCCGAGAACGCGCAGGCCGCCGGCACCAGCCTGACGGCCCTCAGCAAGGGCGCGGAGGTCAAGCACGTCCTGCTGTCCGCCGACAAGACGCCCGAGGGCGCGGTCCGGATGACGACGTACTTCTTCGGCTTCCTCTTCTACCTGGCCGCGGTCCTGCTCGGTGCGGCGCTGGCGACGAGCGTCGTGGAGGAGAAGCAGAACCGCATCGTCGAGCTCATCGCCTCCTCGGTGCCGCTGCGGTCGCTGCTCGTCGGCAAGATCGTCGGTTCCACGCTGCTGGCGCTCGCCCAGATGGCTCTGTTCTGCCTGGTCGGCATCGGCGGCCTGGTGGCCACCGGCGAGCAGGACTTCCTGGCGGACATCAGCTCGGGACTGGGCTGGTTCCTCGTCTTCTACGTCGTCGGCATCGCCGTCCTGGCCTGCCTGTTCGCCGCCGCGGGCGCGCTCGCCACCCGCAGCGAGGACATCCAGTCCACCACGACCCCGGTGAACGCGATCACCGCGCTGGTGTTCATCGTCGGTGTCACCGTGACCGGCAATGTGCGCGAGATCCTCTCCTTCATCCCGCTGACCTCGACCGTCACCATGCCGGCCCGCGTCCTGGCGGGAGAGACCGCCTGGTGGGAGCCGGCCGCCGCGCTCGGCCTGTCGATCGCCGCCGCGGTGCTCATCGTCGGGGTGAGCAGCCGGGTGTACCGCCGGGCGCTCCTCCAGACCGACCGCAAGCTCTCGTTCCGCCAGGCCATGAAGCTGACGGACTGACCGCCCGGCCCTCCACGCCACCGCAGCACCACCGGCGCCACACACCACCGGCGCCACGCACCACCGGCGCCACGCATCACCCGCATCACCCGCATCAGACCTGTCTGTACTGCGAGAACACCCCCCTCAACCGGAAGGAACTCCGATGATCGCCTCCTCTTCCCGCAACGCCCTCGCCGCGCTCCTGGCCGTGCTCGCCTGTGTGGAGGTGGTGCTGATGAGCAGCGACACCTCCGACGGCGCCCGCTACGGCGTCGGCGCGGCACTCGCCGTCGGGATCCTCGTGCTGGTCGGCCGGCTCGCCAAGCGCGGCTCGTCCGACTGACCGATGACTCGACTCCTCGTCCGGGGCCGGCCGTACGCAGGTGGCCGACCCCGGACCACGGTCGGCGCACGGACCCCAGGGGCCGGGGGCGGCGGCCTGCCCACCCCCTCCCCTCACTTCGTCATGCGGAGCCCGTTCATGAGCTTCTCCCATCAGGTGTCGATCACCGGTCCGTCCGGGGCGCCACCAGAGACCGCCGTGATCCGTTTTGTGGCCCTCCTCCCGGAGGGCTGGCACGCCGAGGTCGGCGAGTTCCAGGACGACCTCGCCCGTCTCCGGATCACGGCCCCGCCCGGAACCACCACGTCCGAGGCCACTCGGATGGCCGCCGACATCCTGTCCCGGCCGGGCCTTCAGGGCTGGCGGCTGACCGACGGCTGACGCACGCTCACGCCCCTGTGTACGCCTGGTTTCACGTGAAACCTTCAGCGTGCGCGTCCGCCGAGCCACGGGCTCAGCCCGACCAGGATGAACTCCTTGTGCACCCGGTCCCGGGGCAACGGCACCATCAGGAAGTGGGCCGGGGGAAAGCGCCGGGTCTTCACCCAGGCGTGGCCGTCGTAGAGGGCGCGGAGGAAGGCGGGGACGTCGTCGCGGTCCACGTCGGGGCACTCGACGCCGTCGACGGTGATCAGGGCGTCGCCGTCGGGATAGAGCCGCACGCTCACACTGGGCCGACCACCCACCTCCACGTAGGCCTCGTGCGGCAGCGAGCCGTCGGGATCGGCGGTGACGCCCACGCCGGCGGCGGAGCGGCGCGAGGTCTGGTCGGCGCCGATGTCATGGGTGACCTCGATCTCCCGCGCGTACTCGGCGGCGAGGGCACGAAGGACGGTGACGGCTGCCTCGGTGGTGGGCAAGTGGTCCATACCTGTGATCATGCCAAGAATCGTTCGGCGCGGCGGCCGGAAGGCGCTCAGCGGTGCTCAGCTCGGGGAACCCCGGGGAATCACTCAGTGGTGTTCGGGGAACCGCAGGTACTGCGGGGGCACGGACTTCGTCAGCCACACGCCGTTGGCGCTGAGATGGAAGACAAGACCGTCCCGGTGCATGGCGCCCGCGTCGACGGAGAGCACCACGGGGCGGCCTCGGCGGGCGCCGACCCTCGTCGCGGTCCCGCGGTCCGCCGAGAGGTGCACGTCGTGCCGGTTCATCGGCCGCAGCCCCTCGGCCCGGATGGCGTCCAGTGAGCGCGCAACGGTCCCGTGGTAGAGGTACGGTGGCGGGACGGCCGGGTCCAGCCCGAGGTCGACCTCGACGCTGTGGCCCTGGCTGGCGCGGATCCGGGTGCCGTCGATCGCGAACCGCTTCTTGTCATTGGCCGCGACGACGTGGTCCAGCTCGTCCCGCGTGACGCGGAACCCGTGGGCGGCGCACGCCGCGATGAGCTCGTCGATCTCGACCCAGCCGGCCTCGTCGAGAGTGAGACCGATGCGCTCGGGCTGGTGACGCAGGTGCTTGGAGAGGTACTTCGACACCTTCACGGTGCGTCTTTCGTCCCTGCCGTGGTCGGGTCCGTCCTTTTCGTTCATCCGCTCAGCATGCCGGGAGAGACGCGTATCACGCATTCTGTTTTGACGCCGAGGTTTGGTCCACAAGCAACTGCGGTTATCCACAAGCAATGTGACGATTCTGTGGACAACTGGGCTGCCCTGCAAGGGACTTCCCCAACTCATCCGTGATGCGCCGTCACTTGCGAGCACGCAGGCAACGACCGTGCGTGCAAAACGCGTTCGGTGACTGCGGCCTCTCACAGGGGCGGACCCACCCGTGCCAGCCTCCTCAACGCCCGCGGGAGGAAACGGGACAGCACGTGCGCGGTCCTGGCCTCCGGAGTGACCGCGACCATCGCCTCGTCGCGTACGACCGCGCGCAGGATCGCCCTCGCGACCTTCTCCGGCGGATAGTTGCGCATTCCGTACAGGCGCGCGGCACGCTTCTGCCGACGCCGCTCCTCCTCGGCGTCGACTCCCACGAACGTCGCCGTGGACGTGATGGCGGTGTTCACCAGGCCGGGGCAGATCGCCGTCACCCCGACGTCCCTGCCCGCCAGTTCGGCGCGCAGGCACTCGCTCAGCATCAGCACCGCCGCCTTGGAGGTGCTGTAGGCGGGCAGCGCCCTGGAGGGCAGGAACGCGGCCGCCGAAGCGATGTTGACGATGTGACCGCCCTGCCCGCGCTCGGCCATCGGCCGGCCGAGAAGGCGGCAACCGTGAATGACGCCCCACAGGTTGACGTCCAGCACCCGACGCCAGTCGTCGGACGTCGTGTCGAAGAAGGAGCCCGACAGGCCGATGCCGGCGTTGTTCACCAGCACGTCCAGCACTCCGTGGTCGGTGTGCACCTTCGCGGCGAGTTTTTCCATCGCCCGCTCGTCGCAGACGTCAACTGCCTCCGCCCAGGCGTCCGGTGCGCCGACCCGGCGGGACAGCTCGGCGGTGCGGGCCGCGCTGTCCGCATCCCGGTCCACGGCGATGACGCGCGCGCCCGCCTCGGCGAACGCGAGCGCCGTGGCCCGTCCGATGCCGCTGCCCGCACCGGTGACGAGCACCAACTGCCCGGCGAAACGCTCGCGGTAGGAATCGGCGGCACGCCTGCGCCCCGGTCGGCCGCCGTTCCCGGCGTTCTTCCCGCTCCTGCCGGCCGTCTCGAGCGCCGTTGCGTCGCCGCCGGCCGTGCGGCCCGCGTCGTGCGCCGTCCCGGAGGCGTCTCCCGCGCCGCTGCCGTTCACGCCGGCCTCGACCGACGTGACGAAGTCGTCGATCCAGGACGCGAGTCGGTCGGGACGGGTGCGCGGGATCCAGTGCCCGGCCGGCAGGGTGCGTCGCGTCAACCGCGGCACCCAGTCCTCCAGTTCGTCGTACAGCCGCTCCGACAGGAACCGGTCGCCGAGGGGCGTGATCAGCTGCACGGGCACGTGCGCGTGCGCGTCGGCGCGTGGACGGCGCAGCCGGGTCCGGACGTTGTCCCGGTACAGCCAGGCGCCGTTGGCCGCGTCCGACGGCAGCGACGGCGTCGGATAGGCGTCGGCGGGAACCTTCTCCATCCGGCGCAGGATGCCCGGCCAGCGCTTGCCGAGCGGCCCCCGCCAGGCGAGTTCGGGCAGGGCGGGGGTGTGCAGCAGGTACACGTACCAGGACTTGGCTCCCTGACCGAGGAGTTGGCCGACCCGGCGCGGGGTCGGCCGGTTCACGCGCGCGGCGATCCAGTGGCCGAAGTGGTCGAGGGACGGCCCGGACAGGGAGGTGAAGGACCTGACGCGGCCCTCGGTGCGCCGGACGGTCACGAACTCCCAGGCCTGTACCGAACCCCAGTCGTGCCCCACCAGGTGCACCGGGCCGTCCGGGCTGACCGCGTCCGCGACCGCGAGGAAGTCGTCCGTCAGCTTCTCCAGGGTGAACCCGCCCCGCAGCGGCTTCGGCGTCCCGGACCGGCCGTGGCCCCGGACGTCGTACAGCACCACGTGGAAGCGGTCGGCCAGCCGGGACGCGACCTTCGACCACACTTCCTTGCTGTCCGGATAGCCGTGCACCAATACCACCGTCGGCCGCCGCGGGTCGCCGAGTTCGACGACGCACAGCTCGATCCCGCCGGTTCGCACCCGGCGCTCGCGCCCGCCCTCCAGCAACGTCACTTCTCCTCCGCCCCGGCCTACGCCGACCGCTGTGCGCGTCCCCGACCCGACCAGGGTGAATCTGGCACTTGTTAGAGAGGCCGTCAACAGGGCGGGTTCGAACCGCGGCGAGCCCGCCCCGTAGCTCTCAGGCATGGGATCCCCTACGGACCCGTACATCTGAGGTCTGAGGTGAAGACGGCTCTGAGGTCTGACGAAATTCGTGGCGTGCGTCACTAATTTTATGGACGTGACTGTGATCGCGACCGAAAGCCTGAGCAAGCGGTTCCCCCGGGTGACCGCTCTTGACCGGCTCTCCGTGGACGTCGGGCCCGGTGTGACCGGGCTCGTCGGAGCCAACGGAGCCGGCAAGTCCACACTGATCAAGATCCTGCTGGGTCTGTCGCCCGCCACGGAGGGCCGCGCCGAGGTGCTCGGCCTCGACGTCGCCACCCGGGGCGCCGACATTCGCGAGCGGGTCGGCTACATGCCGGAGCACGACTGCCTGCCGCCCGACGTCTCGGCCACCGAGTTCGTCGTGCACATGGCGCGGATGTCCGGCCTGCCGCCCACCGCCGCGCGCGAGCGCACCGCGGACACCCTGCGCCACGTCGGCCTGTACGAGGAGCGCTACCGCCCCATCGGCGGCTACTCGACCGGCATGAAGCAGCGCGTGAAGCTCGCCCAGGCCCTCGTCCACGACCCGCAGCTGGTCTTCCTCGACGAGCCGACCAACGGCCTCGACCCGGTCGGCCGCGACGAGATGCTGGGCCTGATCCGGCGCATCCACACCGACTTCGGCATTTCGGTCCTGGTCACCTCCCACCTGCTGGGCGAACTCGAGCGCACCTGCGACCACGTCGTCGTCGTCGACGGCGGCAAGCTCCTGCGCTCCAGCTCCACCACCGACTTCACCCAGACCACCACGACCCTCGCCATCGAGGTCACCGACACCGACGAGCACCCGGACGGCACCCGCGCGATCCGTGAGGCGCTCCTCGCGCGCGGGGTGGAGGTCGCCGAGGCGGGCAGCGGCCTGCCGGGCGCCGGCCACGTCCTGCTGCTGACCGCGCAGGGCGAGGAGACCTACGACGTCGTCCGCGACACGGTCGCCGACCTCGGGCTCGGGCTGGTGCGCATGGAGCAGCGCAGGCACCACATCTCCGAGGTCTTCAAGGACAGCGACGCGAGCAGCGACCAGCAGCGGAAGGAGGCCGTCGGCCATGGCGGTTGAGCACCCGGTCGCCGCCCCCTCGGGCGACCAGACCCGTATCCACAACATCGGCTACCGCAGCTACGACGGCCCCCGCCTCGGACGCGCCTACGCCCGCCGCTCCCTGTACTCGCAGTCACTGCGCGGCGCGTACGGCCTCGGCCGCTCGGTGAAGTCCAAGGTCCTGCCGATGCTGCTGTTCGTGGTGATCTGCGTGCCCGCGGCCATCATGGTCGCCGTGGCCGTCGCCACCAAGGCCAAGGAACTGCCGGTCGACTACACGCGCTACGCGATCATCATGCAGGCCGTCATCAGCCTGTACGTCGCCTCGCAGGCGCCCCAGTCCGTCTCCCGCGACCTGCGCTTCAAGACGGTGCCGCTGTACTTCTCGCGGCCCATCGAGACCGCGGACTACGTGCGCGCCAAGTTCGCCGCACTGGCCTCGGCGCTGTTCTTCCTCACCGCCGCCCCGCTGCTCGTGCTCTACGTCGGCGCCCTGCTGGCCAAGCTCGACTTCGCCGACCAGACCGAGGGATTCGGTCAGGGACTCGTCTCCGTGGCACTGCTCTCCCTGCTGTTCGCCGGCATCGGCCTGGTCATCGCCTCGGCCACGCCGCGGCGCGGCTTCGGCATCGCCGCCGTCATCGCCGTCCTGACCATCTCCTACGGCGCCGTCTCCACTCTCCAGGCCATCGCCGAGGCCCAGAACAGCACCGGCGCCATCGCCTGGATCGGCCTCTTCTCGCCGGTCACGCTGATCGACGGCGTGCAGTCGGCCTTCCTCGGCGCCGCGTCCGCCTTCCCCGGCGGAGTCGGTCCCACGCACGGAGAGGGCGTGGTCTACGTCCTCGTCCTCCTCGGCCTGATCGCCGCGAGCTACGGCCTCCTGATCCGCCGCTACCGGAAGGTGGGCCTGTGACCACGCTCAGCATCGACCACGTCTCCCGCTGGTTCGGCAACGTCGTCGCCGTCAACGACGTCACCATGACCATCGGCCCCGGCGTCACCGGCCTGCTCGGACCCAACGGCGCCGGCAAGTCCACCCTCATCAACATGATGGGCGGGTTCCTGGCGCCCTCCACCGGCACGGTCACCCTCGACGGACAGCCCGTCTGGCGCAACGAGGACATCTACCGGCACATCGGCGTCGTCCCCGAGCGCGAGGCGATGTACGACTTCCTCACCGGCCGCGAGTTCGTGGTCGCCAACGCCGAACTGCACGGCCTCGGGGCCAAGGCCGCCCAGAAGGCGCTGGCCACGGTCGAGATGGAGTACGCGCAGGACCGAAAGATCGACACGTACTCCAAGGGCATGCGCCAGCGCGTGAAGATGGCGAGCGCCCTCGTCCACGACCCGTCGCTGCTGCTCCTCGACGAACCCTTCAACGGCATGGACCCGCGCCAGCGCATGCAGCTGATGGACCTGCTGCGGCGCATGGGCGACGAAGGCCGCACCGTGCTGTTCTCGTCGCACATCCTCGAAGAGGTCGAGCAGCTCGCCTGGCACATCGAGGTGGTCGTCGCGGGCCGGCACGCCGCCAGCGGCGACTTCCGCAAGATCCGCCGCCTGATGACCGACCGGCCGCACCGCTACCTGGTGCGCTCCAGCGACGACCGCGCCCTCGCGGCCGCGCTGATCGCCGACCCGTCGACCTCCGGCATCGAGGTCGACCTGGCGGAGGGCGCGCTGCGCGTCCAGGCCGTCGACTTCGGCCGCTTCACCACGCTGCTGCCGAAGGTCGCCAGGGACCACGGCATCCGGCTGCTCACGGTCTCGCCGTCCGACGAGTCCCTCGAGTCCGTCTTCTCGTACCTGGTCGCGGCGTAGGAGGCCTTGGAGATGTACGACCCCACAGTCGCCCGGCTCACGTACCGGGCTCTGCTCGGCAAGCGCCGGGCCCTCATCCTGGGCGCCCTGCCCCTGTTGCTCGTCGCGATCTCCGTGGTCGTGCGCGCCCTGGCCGGAGCCGACGACCAGACGGCGTCGGACCTGCTCGGCGGGCTCGCGCTCGCCACGATGGTCCCGATCATCGGCGTCATCGCGGGCACGGGCGCGATCGGCCCGGAGATCGACGACGGCTCCGTGGTCTATCTGCTGTCCAAGCCGCTGAAGCGGCCCACGATCATCTTCACCAAGCTGATCGTGGCGATCGCGGTCACCATGGTCTTCTCGGCCCTGCCGACGCTGATCGCCGGCTTCATCCTCAACGGCAACGGCCAGCAGATCGCCGTGGCCTACACGGTGGCCGCGCTGGTCTCGTCCATCGCCTACGCCGCCCTGTTCCTGCTGCTGGGCACGGTGTCCCGGCACGCGGTGGTCTTCGGTCTGGTCTACGCCCTCGTCTGGGAGGCCCTGTTCGGCTCCCTGGTGCCGGGCGCCCGCACGCTCAGCGTCCAGCAGTGGTCGCTGGCCGTCGCCCACAAGGTGGCCGGAGGGGACCTGGTCACCTCGGACGTCGGACTGACCACGGCCACGGTGCTGCTGGTCGCGGTGACCGTGCTGGCCACCTGGTACGCCGGCCAGAAGCTGCGGACGCTGACGCTCGCGGGGGAGGAGTGAGCGGCCCCCGCCGGGCCGGCCGCCCGAAGCGTTCCTGACGGTGCTTTCACCGGCGTCCGCGCACACTGGGCCGGGCGGTCGCCCTTCGGCGCCGCTCGGCACGGCTGGACGCCGCTCGACACGGCTCGGCACGTCTGGGAGGACGCGATGGCGGACGACATAGCGGCGGACGACGGCCGCGGACGGCCCGGGGAGGACGAGGTCTGGGACGACCTCGTCCTGGACGAGGCCTTCGTACGGGCCGCCGGGACGTCCGAGCCGTCCGCCAGGGCCCGGATGCTCGCCGCACGGTGGCGCGCCGAGGAGCCGGAGCCCCAGCCCTGGCGATCGGACGAGCCGCCCGCGGGCTGGTTCTTCAGCAAGGCCCGCCGGCGCAGGTGGCGCCGCCGATAAGTGCCCGGCCAGAGCCGTTTTTCGCACTGCTGTTTTATTCGGTGGCGTCCGACTCGCCGCACGGGCAGAGTGGTTGTACGCGCCAGGCGCACAACGGCGGCGCGGACAGCCGGAGATGATCCGGCGTCACCGGACCGGGAGAGGAGTTCGACGATGCCCATGCACGGCAGTACGTCGGACTCCCTTCAGGGCAGCCGGCGGCGGGTTCCGGAGTAGTTACCCCTCCGGAGAACCGCACCGCACAGGGACTGCCCGGGGCGGCCGCTTCGAGCACGCGATGTCGCTCTCGCGTGGGCCGCCCACCCGGAGGATTGGCCGAGAGGCAAGGCACCGGCTTGCTGAGCCGTGGTCGGGGGCGACCCCGCGCACGTTCGATCCGTGCATCCTCCGCGAGACGTTCGTCACTGGGACCGGGCGAGGTTCGGCGCGGGCTTCCCCGATGCGCGCCCAGACAGTCGGTGGGCATCGGGTCTGCGTGCGGGCCGGTGGGGGCGGGCCGCGCAGTTCCCCGCGCCCCTTGGCCGCGCCCCTCCCCGGGTGCTCCTGGGGGTCAGGGGAGGAGGGCTTCCAGGGTGGTGGCGATGCCGTCGGCGTCGTTGGATGCGGTGATCTCGTCCGCCACCGACTTCAGTTCCGCGTGGGCGTTGGCCATGGCCACGCCGTGCGCGGACCAGGCGAACATCGGGATGTCGTTGGGCATGTCGCCGAAGGCGATCGTGTCGGCCGCCTTGAGCCCCAGGCGGCGGGCCGCCAGCGAGAGGCCCGTGGCCTTGGAGAGGCCCAGGGGGAGCAGCTCCACGATGCCCGCACCGGCCACGGCGACCGTGACGAAGCCTCCCGCGGCCTTGCGGGCCGCTTCGGCCAGCGCGTCGTCCGAGAGCTCCGGATGCTGGATGAAGATCTTGTTCAGCGGCGCCGACCACAGATCGGACGCGTCCGTCAGCGGGGTCGACTGCAGGGCGCCGCTGAGCGCGTAGCCGGGTCCCACCAGCACTTCGCCGTCCAGACCGCCCCGGCTGGCCGCCAGGTGCAGCGGACCGACCTCCGCCTCGATCTTCGCGAGCGCCACGCCGGCCAACTGCCGGTCCAGCGTCACCGACGTCAGCAGACGGTGCTCGCCCGCGTGGTACACCTGGGCGCCCTGTCCGCAGACCGCGAGGCCGTCGTAGCCGAGGTCGTCGAGGATGTGCCGGGTCCACGGGACCGCGCGGCCGGTCACGACGATGTGCACGGCCCCCGCCGCGGTGGCCGCGGCGAGGGCGTCCCGGGTGCGTTGCGAGACCGTGTCGTCGGAGCGCAGGAGCGTCCCGTCGAGGTCGGTCGCGATCAGACGGTGCGGGAAACGTCCGGGAGCAGGCTCGGCGCTCACTTGGCGACCGGCTCCAGGACCTCCCGGCCGCCGAGGTACGGGCGCAGCACCTCGGGCACGTACACGGAGCCGTCGGCCTGCTGGTGGTTCTCGAGGATGGCGACGATCGTGCGGGGGACGGCGCACAGCGTGCCGTTCAGCGTGGCCAGCGGGCGGACCTGCTTGCCCTCGCGGACGCGGATCGACAGACGGCGGGACTGGAACTCGGTGCAGTCCGACGTCGAGGTCAGCTCGCGGTACTTGCCCTGGGTCGGGATCCAGGCCTCGCAGTCGAACTTGCGGGCGGCCGAGGATCCGAGGTCGCCGGAGGCGACGTCGATGACGCGGAACGGCAGCTCCAGCGCGGACAGCCACTGCTTCTCCCACGCCAGCAGGCGCTGGTGCTCGGCAGCCGAGTCCTCGGGCGTGACGTACGAGAACATCTCGACCTTGTCGAACTGGTGGACCCGGAAGATGCCCTTGGTGTCCTTGCCGTGCGAACCGGCCTCGCGGCGGAAGCAGGGCGAGAAGCCCGCGTAGCGCAGCGGCAGCCTGTCCGCGTCGATGATCTCGTCCATGTGATACGCGGCGAGGGGGACCTCGGAGGTGCCGACCAGGTAGAGGTCGTCCTTGTCGAGGTGGTAGACGTCCTGGGCGGCCTGGCCGAGGAAGCCGGTGCCGGCCATCGACTGCGGGCGCACCAGCGCGGGGGTGAGCATCGGCGTGAAGCCGGCCGCCGTGGCCTGCGCGATCGCCGCGTTCACCAGGGCCAGCTCCAGCAGGGCGCCGACGCCGGTGAGGAAGTAGAAGCGGGAGCCCGAGACCTTGGCGCCGCGTTCGACGTCGATGGCGCCGAGGATCTGGCCGAGCTCGAGGTGGTCCTTGGGCTCGAAGCCCTCGGCGCCGAAGTCACGGATCGTGCCGTGCGTCTCGAGGGTGACGAAGTCCTCCTCGCCGCCCACGGGCACGTCGGGGTGCACGAGGTTGCCGAGTCGCTGGAGGAGTTCCTGGGTCTCGGTGTCGGCGGCGTCGCGCTCGGCGTCGGCGGCCTTGACGTCGGCGGCGAGCTGGCTCGCCTTCTTCAGCAGCTCGGCCTTCTCGTCCGCGGAGGCCTTGGGGATGAGCTTGCCGAGCTGCTTCTGCTCGGCGCGCAGCTCGTCGAAGCGGACGCCGGACGACCTGCGCCGTTCGTCGGCGGACAGGAGAGCGTCGACGAGCGCGACGTCCTCTCCACGGGCGCGCTGGGAGGCGCGCGCACGGTCGGGGTCCTCACGGAGCAGGCGAAGGTCAATCACGCGGTCAAGGCTACCCGTGCGGGGTCGGCGCTCACGACTCCCATTCCGAACCGTCGCTTCGCCCTTCCGAATCGCGACTTACGTTGCGTTATGAGGGAATTGCCCAGCGTGTCAATAAAGAGCGTCTCACTCCCTGGGACGGACTATGTGACGGGCGTCTCATTGACTCGATTTCCTTGCGGCGCACGGGATTTGGGGGCCGGGTTGTCCACAGGGATCCGCGCCTCGTGCGAGTTATCCACAGGGTGTGCGAAAGCTCTGTGGACATCGGAATTGATCATTCCCAAGCTTGTCCACCCCGGGTCGAATTCCTGGTCCGAAGGCCGTTCGCGGCCACTTTCGGGTGGAATTGCGTCGCCCCAAGGGATTGATCGAAGGAAACAGGTGGACGAAGGGTGACGTGCGGGTTGCGAGTCGCCCTGAGGCGACACAGGCCGATTTGTCGACTGCACGGCACTTCGTTGTCGACTTGTCCCCAGGTCGAGAAGCGAGCCTGTGGATAACTTCTGTGGATAACGAAGATATGCAGGTAGGACTGGCTAGAAGCGGCCGTCCTGGCAACGCGCCACCCAGTCCGAGGCCGCCATGAACTCCCCGTCCGAGGTCCCCGGCAGCGGCGACGGGATGTCCGCCGCGCTCACCTCCGCACGCGGGTACGAGCCCAGGAAGCGCACCTCGCGGCAGATCCGCTTGAGCCCCATGAGGGCCTCGGCCATCCGGCGGTCGGTGATGTGTCCTTCGGCGTCGATGCAGAAGCAGTAGTTGCCGATGCCGGCGCCCGTCGGCCGGGACTGCAGCAACATGAGGTTGACGCCCCGGGTGGCGAACTCGCCCAGCAGGTCGCGCAGACCGCCGGGATGGTCGTCCCGCTGCCACAGCACCACGGACGTCTTGTCCGCACCGGTCGGCGCGGCGGGCCGGGCGGGCCGGCCCACCAGCACGAACCGGGTCTGCGCGTTCTCGGCGTCGTGGATCCCCGTCTCCAGGGCGGTGAGCCCGTACCGGGCCGCCGCGAACTCGCCGGCGAATGCGGCGTCGTAGCGGCCCTCCTGGACCAGCCGGGCGGCGTCCGCGTTCGAGGCGGCCGACTCCCACACGACGTCCGGCAGGTTCGCCTTCAGCCAGTTCCGCACCTGCGGCTGCGCCGCCGGGTGGGCGGAGACCGTCTTGATGTCCGACAGTTCCGTGCCGGGCCTGGCGAGCAGCGCGAAGGTGATCGACAGGAGCACCTCGCGGTAGATCATCAGCGGCGTGCCCGCGACCAGCGCGTCCAGCGTGGTGGTGATCCCGCCCTCGACGGAGTTCTCGATGGGCACGAACGCGGCCTCGGCCTCGCCGGTGCGCACCGCGTCGAGCGCGGACTGCACCGACACATAAGGGATCAGCTGCCGGGTGGCCGCCTCCGGAAGCGTGCGCAGGGCGACCTCCGTGAAGGTGCCCTCGGGGCCGAGATACGCATAGCTCGCTGGCATGACCTCACCCTAATGGCCCTTGCGTGACGGGGCGCAGGCGTCTCAGGACTCCCCCTCGCAGGAATGAATCCGCAGGCGAAGGCGTAACCTCCCGCCTCCCACCTCCCGCCTCCCGCTGCCGCTGCCGCTGCCGCTGCCGCTGCCGCCGCCTCCGTCGCGGTCCGGCTTCGTCCTGCCGGGGTCGGGCCGCCCGTCTCACGCCTCCAGCAGTCGCTGCCCCACGTACTCGCCCTTGGCCGCGCCGCCCGGCACCGCGAACAGTCCGCTCGACTCGTGGCGGATGTACTGCGACAGGGCGTCCCCGCGGTCCAGCTTGCGCTGCACGGTGACGAAGCCGCGCAGCGGGTCCGCCTGCCAGCAGACGAACAGCAGGCCCGCGTCCGGAGTACCGTCCGGGTCGATGCCGTCGTGGTAGGAGAAGGGACGTCGCAGCATCGCCGCGCCGCCGTTCTGGTCGGGGCGGGTGATACGGGCGTGCGCGTTGAGCGGGACGACCAGATCGCCGTTGGCGTCGGTCTTCTCCAGGTCCATCTCGGTCGTCTCGGTGCCTCCCGACAGCGCCGCCCCGTCTGCCTTGCGGCGCCCGATGACCTGCTCCTGCGCCTTGAGCGACAGCTTCTCCCAGTCGTCGAGGAGCATCCGGATCCGGCGGACGACGGCGTAGGAGCCGTTCGCCATCCATGCCGGGTCCTTCCCGCTGTGCGCGGGCACGAAGATGCGCTGGTCGAAGTCGGACTCTTCCGGCTTGGGGTTGCGCGTCCCGTCCATCTGGCCCATCAGGTTGCGGGCGGTCATCGGGTGGGCGGTCGCGCCCGGCGTCCGGTTGAAGCCGTTCATCTGCCAGCGGACCTTCGCCGCGCTGCCCGCGTCCTTCTGGATCGCCCGGAGGGCGTGGAAGGCGACCAGGGCGTCGTCCGCGCCGATCTGCACCCAGAGGTCGCCGTTGCTGCGGGTCGCGTCGAGGTGGTCGGAGGAGAAGGCGGGAAGCGGGTCCAGAGCGACCGGGCGCTGCTTCTCCAGTCCGGTGCGGGTGAAGAAGCTGCTGCCGAAACCGAAGGTGACCGTCAGGGAGGACGGTCCCGCGTCCCGGGCCACATCCGTGTCGTCGTGTGCGGCCGCCTCACCCGCCATCAGCCGCCGGGCCGTCTCCGACCAGCGGCGCAGCAGTGCGGCGGCCTCCTTGCGCCCTGCGCCGGCCGCGAGGTCGAAGGCGACGAGATGACCGCGGGCCTGGAGGCCCTGGGTGATGCCGGGCTGGTGTTTCACGTGGAACATCGCCTGTCCCGCTCCGACCGACGACAACGGCGTCGCCTGGGCGGGTGCCGCCGCGTATCCCGCGGCCGCGCCTGCCGTGCCGAGGACGAGGCCGGAGGCGCCGGCCGCGCCGAGCAGTCGGCGTCGTGTCAGGTCCTTGGCGGGGGAGTCCGCCGAGGCGGGCTGCGGGGAGCTCCCGCCGGCCGGGGCAGCGGTCTTCGGGGCGCGGGCCCCGGTGGAGCGGGTCACGGGAGTGGGGGCCTCGGGGAGGGACTGGTCGGGCATGTGGGGGTCAGCCGATCTGCGCGTTCTTGGAGACGGTCACCTGGTCGATGTCGGAGGTCCGCACGGTTACGGCGATCTTCCATTCGCCGGCCATGGGAATCTGCACGCCGTTCGCCGACCAGTGGCCGGTGGTGAGGTGGTCGGGGGCGACGGGCAGCGGCCCGATGCTCTTGGCCTCGAGAGTGAAGGCGACCTTCACCTCGGGCACGTCGAAGGCGCGGCCGTTGGGCCGCGTCACGTACACGTGCATCTCGTTGGCGCCGGCGCGTGCGGGATCGAGGTCCACGCTCACCACGCCCTTGCCGTCGGCGCCGCCGGTGTCGAAGGGCATGTCCAGGGTCAGGGCGCCCGAGGCGGAGTCCGCCGCCGCGGCCGAGGAGGACCGGCTGGCCCGGGCGGCGTCCTGCTCCGTACGTCCAGGCTCGGTCGACGTCAGGACGGTGGTGACGGCGAGCAGGACGACGGCGACCCCGGTCTCGGCGAGCACCGAGCGGCGCAGGCCGAAGCGCTCGCCGTCCGCGTTCCGCAGCCGCTTCCGCCGTGCGGCGTCCACGGCCGCCTGCTGCCGGGCGAGCTGTGCGGCCCGCTCGCCGCCGTCGGACGCGGCGGCGGCGGTCCGGGCGCCCCCGGAGCCGTCCTTGTTCCCGTCCTGCGTGCCCTGCGTGTCCTGAGAGCCCTTGGCGGGCTTGGGGCCCTCGGCGCTCCCGGAGTCGTCGGGGGCCGCCGCTTCTGCCGTGCCGACGCTTCCCCCGGCAGCCGTCGCCGCAACACGCTGCCTCCCGGATGCCGGCTTCTCGGATGCCGACTTCCCGTCGGCCGACTTCTCGGCGGCGGACTTCCCCGCCGCCGCCGTGGAGGCGGCCGCCTGGACCGCCGTCCCGGCGGCCGTCGGAACCGCCAGCCGTGCCGTCCACCGGCGGGAGATCCAGGCGATGCCGACGAGCAGCGCCACCAGCCCGATCTTGACGAGCAGCAGCTGCCCGTAGCGGGTGTCGGTGAACGCGGACCAGGAGCCGAGCTGACGCCAGGACTGGTAGACGCCGGTGGCGACAACCACGACGACGCTGCCGAAGGCGACCTGCGAGAAACGCCGGACGGCGGTGGCGTCGACGGGCCGTTCGACGGGCGCGCGGTACAGCGCGACGAGCAGCGCGGCGAGCCCGCCGAGCCAGGTCGCGACCGCCAGCAGGTGCAGCACGTCGACCGGCATCGCGATGCCCGGCTGCAGCCCGGTCGAGGCGTGCTCGGCCATGGCCCAGCTCGCCGCGAGCCCCGCAGCCACGACGGCCCCTCCGATGGCGAGCCCGAAGGTCAGGTCCCGCTTCTCGTCGTCGTCGCGCTTGTCGTAGGCGCCGAACAGCACGGCGATGAACAGGGCGGCCGCGGCGAGCAGCAGCAGCCGGGAGACCAGGGCCGCGCCGGTCTTGGTCTGCAGGGCCTCGCCCAGGAGGTTGAGATCGAAGACGTCGCCGAGCGTGCCGGAGCGGCTGTAGGAGCCGCGCAGGAGCAGCAGGAACAGAGTGGCCGCGGTCATCGCGAGCCAGCCGGAGACGACGAGCCGCTGCAGGGACCGCACTCCGGTGCCGCGCTGCCAGCAGGCCAGCACGAAGGCGCCCCCGCCGACCATCACGATGAACCCGGCGTACGACACGTACCGGCCGAAGCCGTACAGCCACCCGACGACCCCGCCGCCGGCGTCCTGGCCGGACACCGAGACGCTGGTCTCGGAGGGGGAGCCGATCGAGAAGGTGTAGGCGCCGGCGACGGGATGGCTGTCGGCCGACACCACCTGGTACGTCACGGTGTACGTGCCGTCGGGCAGTCCCGCGTGCAGCTGGACGGCGTAGCTGGTGCCGCTGACCTCGGAGGGCTTGCCGTCGTCGACGCGGGCCCCCTTGGGGTCGAGGACGCGCAGCGAGTCGTCGTTCAACGAGACGGTCTCGGAGAAGGTCAGCGTCACCTGCGTGGGAGCCTTGTCGACCACCACCCCCTGCGCGGGGTCGCTGCCGGTCAGCGCGGCGTGCGCGGAGGCGGGCCCGGCGCCGGCGAGGAGCGCGCCGGCGACCGCCAGGATCAGCAGCACGAGCATCCGGACGCGCGCGGCGATGGTGGTCTGCATCAAGGTGGTCCCTCCCTCAGTGTCCGGTCGTCGGGTCGTACGTGGCGGACTTCACCGGTATGTCGACCTTTAGCGGGTCGGACGAGGCGAAGTGGAGTTCGACGGTCACCGTCCCGCCCTGCACCGGCTTGCTCTTCAGCTTCTCGAACATCAGGTGGTTTCCGCCGCTCTTGAACACGAGTTGACCGTGGGCCGGGACGTCGAGGGCGGTGACCTCCTCCATCGACGACCCGACGGTCGTGTGGAGAGTGACGCTGCCCGCAGCGGTGCTGGTGACGGAGGTCAGCTCGTCCTGCGCGCCGCCCTTGTTGACGACGGTCAGGAATCCGGCGGCCATGGTGTCGGAGACGGGCTGCGGAATGTAGGCCTCACGGACGGACAGCTCCGCCCGGCCGTCCGCGTCCGATCCGCACGCCGCCAGCAGCAGCGTCCCCGTGACGACCGCGGAGGACGCGGCCAGCAGCCGCCCCCGCCCTGGCGCCCGTCCCGGCGCCCGTTCCGTCCGGCCGGACCTCTGCCCGCCCGGCAGTGCCGCGCTCACGGCGTCCCACCCTTGATGATCTTGGGCAGGTCCTTGATGTAGTCGTCGACCTTGGCGTCCTCGCCGTACAGGAGGTATCCGCCGTTCGTCTTCGGGGAGAAGGCGACGACCTGGGTTCCGTGGGTGGAGACGATCTTGCCGTTCTTGTCCTTGTGCGGCGCCTCGACGGAGATGCCGAGCGAGCGGGCGGCGGCCTGGATCGTCGCGAACTTCCCGGTCAGGCCGACGACCTGGGGGTCGATGCCCTTGAGCCAGGCCCCGAGCGCGGCGGGGGTGTCGCGGTCCGGGTCCGTGGTGACGAAGACGACGCGCAGCTCTTCCTGCTCCGCCTTGGGCAGCTGCTTCTTGGCGACGGCGATGTTGCTCATCGTCAGCGGGCAGACGTCGGGGCAGTTGGTGTAGCCGAAGTAGATGAGCGTCGGGTGTCCGTCCGTCTCCTTGCGGAGGTCGTACGAGGCGCCCCGGGTGTCGGTGAGGACCAGGGCGGGCTTGGTGAAGGGCTGGTCGAGCACGGTCGCGGCCTGCCGCTTGCCCTCCTCGGACACCACGGCCACGGGGCTCGTGCCGTCGTCGCTGCTGCAGGCGGAGAGGGTGAGAGCGGCGGCGGCGAACAGCGCGGCCACGGCGAACGTCTTCTTGCGCATAGAGAAATGTCCCAGATGTATGAATTCGGGCCGACCCCGGGGTGGGTGGCGAGAGGCCGGGCGCGAGCGCCGGACGAGCCGGCACCCCGGGGTTGCGCGCCGTCGAGGAGCCGGCGCGGGCGGTGGCGGCCGCCCGCGCCGGCCGGGGGCTCAGGCCTCGGTCGTGGTCCGGCGGCGGCCGGCGAGCACGCCGTACGCCACACCGGCGACGCCGACGACGATGCCGACCACGCCGAGGACGCGGGCGGTGGTGTCGCTGCCGTCCACGTCGGAGGCGGCCTCGGTCGTCTTGGCGGCGGCCTTGGCGTCGTCGGACTTCTCAGCGGCGTTCGAGGCGGCCGCGCCGTGGTGGCCGTTCTCGGAGGCGGCGGTCAGGGCGAGCACCGGGGCCGGGTTCTCGGGCTCCTCCGCGCCGTCGGCCTGGACCTCGATCCAGCGCACGACCTCCTTGTTGGAGTACGTCTGGATCGCCTTGAAGACCAGTTCGTCGGCGTCCTCGGGCAGCGCGCCCACAGAGACCGGGAACTTCTGGAAGAAGCCCGGCTTCACTCCGTCGCCGGAGGCGGTCCAGGTGATCTTGGAGACCGCCTCGGAGATCTGCTTGCCGTGCAGCTCGATGGGCTTGGCGAGCTTGGCCTTCGTGACCTCGATCGTCCAGCCGTTGATCGGCTCCGGCATCGCGGAGGCCAGCGGGTGGTCGGTCGGGAAGGCGACCTCGAGCTTGGTGGTCGAGGCGTTGTCCCGCTCGTTGGGGACCTTGAAGTCGACGACCGCGTAGCCGCCCTTCGCGGCGGAGCCCTCGGCGGCGACGCTGACGTGAGCGAAGGCGGGCGAGGACAGGACGAGCACGGCGCAGCCGGCGGCAGCGGCAGCGGCGGCCACCCGGCGGGCGGTACGGGAAGCGATGCGTGAGGTCTTCATGAAAGCGAGCACTCCACTCTGAGTGATTCCGAGGGTGAGGGTGAGGCGCGGGCACGCCGGTGCGCACGCGCAGGCGCCGCGCGACGGCGGCCGCCCCCGGATGGAGTGCAGGTCGTGTCGCGTCAGGCAGCGAGGACGAGAACGGATACGACCGGCGGACCTCGTCTGATCACCGAGTGCTGGAGCGTGGCGGCGCCGGGTGACTCCGGCGTGAGAAGCGCCGTGCGCGGGACGCCCACTCCCGCGGCCGGCGCGGTGGGCAGCCCCGCGAGCAGGGCGCGCACCAGCGCGAGCGCTCCGCGCAGGGACCGCACGAGCGCCCCCTCGGCGACACCGTGGGCGGACAGGGCGAGCAGCCGCAGCAGAGCCGTGTCGCCGCGCCGCAGCAGCCACCCGGCGGCGACGGCCGCGAGGACGTGGCCGAGCACCATGGGCAGGGACGGCAGCAGCGACATCGCCGAGCCGTCGCCGGCGCCGCCGACGGCGTCCGCGGGATGCTGCATCGAACTCATCCCGGGCATGCCGCTCATGCCGGCGCCGCTGCCGCCCATGCCGCCGCTCGCCCCGTCGCCGGGGGAGTACAGCCGGGCGTCGACGAGTATCTTCCGGGCCTGGGCAGGACTGATCGGCGCCGCCGCGGCCCCGCACACCAGCCGGGCCGCCCGTTCGACGAGCGAGGCGTCGGACGCTGACAGCGCGGCGGAGGCGGAAGCAGCGGAAACCGAATGCGGAACGGACGTCGACGCGGCGGCCGAGACGGAGGCGGTGTGCTGTCCGAACCCGAACAGGGTGTGCAGCACGGTCTGTCCGAGCGCGAGGAGCGCGGCGATGCCCGGCGCCGAGCGCGCGCGTCCCGCGAGCGGCGCCGCCACCGCGACCACGGCGAGGAAGCCCACGCCCAGGGTCCACAGCGGAACGGCGGCGCAGGAGGCCGCCGTGTGCCCGACCGCGGCCAGCACGACGCAGACCGCGGCGAACACCGCGGCCCGCAGCAGCCGGAGATCGCGTCCGGAGCGCTCGCTGGAGGGGGCAGTCATGGCGGGCTCATCATCGCACTGGCCCTGCCGCCGCCCCACGGCAGGTCCGCGCGGCCCGCGCCCTGGGTCCGCGCGGCCCACACGATCCGGAAGATCGTCTTCTGTGGTGAGCGGTGTGCCTGATGCTCCTGCGTCCCACATACACCGATTTCCCGCCTGCGGGCATCCCCCATATGGGCGGCATCACGCGGAATTCACGCTTACATACGGCTGCGGGCGGCAATACGTATCGGTATGTCGAGCCGCAGCCAGGAGGCTGGAGCATGAGCATCTGGTGGTCACTCCATCTGCGGCGCGAAGCCGCGAGCGTGCCGCTCGCCCGCCGCCTGCTGCTCGGCACGATGGAGACGGCGGGCGTCGATCCCGACGTCAGCTACGACCTCTCCGTCGCCCTGAGCGAGGCCTGCGCCAACGCCGTCGAGCACGGTGGGGACACCGGGACCGGCGGCTGTTCCGAGGCGTACCGGGTGACGGCCTACCTCGACGGCGAGACGTGCCGCATCGAGGTCGCCGACTCCGGTCCGGGGTTCGCCGGTGAGCGCCCCGCCGCCGCGCGGGTGCGCACGAACGCCGACGCCGAGCAGGGCCGGGGCCTGTTCCTCATCCAGGAGCTCGCCGACCACGTCCACATCGGCAACACGCCGGGGCGCGGCGGGGCGGTCGTGAGCTTCGACAAGATCCTGAAGTGGCGCAAGGACGCCCCGCTGATGGCCGTGTGAAGCCTGTCGATCCGTCAGTTATCTCTCCGGGGCATGGATTTCGTCCTTCCGTCCGCACTCACAGGTTCCTCTCAGCGGCCGTCCAGCCGGCTGACGGGCGGTGTTCCTACCCTGCTGTCCATGACGGGACACCACCAGGACACCACCCTCCCCCTCCCCCGGCGCCGCGCCCTCCTGGTCGCGTGCGGCCCGGGCGGCACACCCCCGGGCGACGCCCCGACGGCGTCCGCGTCCTCCTGAGTCAGCACATGCCCGGCCGAGAGGACGAGGAGCTCGCGCAGGCCGCGGTGGCCGCGCTGAAGGACCAGCTGGCGCTGGCCCCCAAACCCGGCCTGCCCGATCCCCGCGACCGGGCCGCCCGGGTCACCCGCAGGGACCACTGCGCGCTGCGCTGGTCGGCCGGCGCGCTCGCACCCGGACTCGCGGCGATGGCCGCGGCCGCCCGCCGCACCGGCGAGCCCACGCCCCGGCTCCGCGCGGAGCTGGGCGCGATCGGACGGTGCACCGAGCACTCGGTGGGCCTCGCCGGCGGCGGGCACCGGGGCGCCCTGTGGACGCTCGGCCTGCTGGTCGCGGCGGCCGCCCTCGACCCCGGGGCGCGGGGCGTCGAGGTCACGGCGACCGCCAAGCGGATCGCCGCGCACCCCGACCGTGCGGCCCCGCGCCGGCCCTCGCGGGGCGCGACGGTCTCGGCGAGGTACGGCGCGGCCGGCGCCCGGGGTGAGGCCCGCGCCGGGTTCCCGCACGTGCGCAGGGCGTTGGACGCCCTGGCGCGGGCGCGCACGGCCGGCGCCGGTGAGGCGGAGGCCCGCCTCGACGCCCTGCTCACCGTGATGTCGACCCTCCAGGACACCGAACTCCTGCACACGGCCGGACCCTTGGGCCTGCGTCACGTCCAGGCGGGCGCCCGCGCGGTCCTCGAAGCCGGCGGCACGTCGACGGAGCCCGGCGCGAAGGCCCTGGACGCCTTCGACACCGACCTCCACGCGCGCGCGTGGAGCCCCCGCGGCAGCGCGGGCCTCCTGTCGGGCGCCCTCTTCGTCGACTCCCTTGCGGCCACTGAGCACTGTGCATCGTGAGCTCCACCCCGCCAGGGCTCCACCGCTCCACCCCGCCGGCGCTCCACCGCGTCACCCGGTCGCGGGGGCCGCTGCCGTCGCCGGTACCGCTGCCGTCGGCGTCCCCGCGGCCGCGGTCGCCGCCGCCGCACCGGCCGTCTCCGCGTCCCGTCCCGCCGCTGCCCGTCGCGCCGCCGGGCCCATGGCGTAGGACGCCGCCACCATCGCCGCCCCCAGCAGCAGCCAGCCCGGCGTGCCCCACTCGACGAGCAGCCAGGTGAGGACCAGCGGGCCGAGGGTGCGGGCCACCGTGACGCCGGTGCCGAACAGGCCCTGGTACTCGCCGACGCGGTCGGCCGGGGCCAGGTCGAAGGAGAGCTGCCAGGAACCCGCGGACTGCCCCATCTCGGCCACCACCTGCAGCACCGACCCCAGCACCAGGACGCCCGCCGCCACCCACGGGGACGCCCCCGCGGACAGGGCGAACACGGCGCAGGCGGCGCACATCACCCAGCCCGCGCGGCGCACCGCGCGCGTGGCGCTCGCCGGCCCGGTCACCCCGCGCGCCGCCCGTACCTGGAACGCCGTGACCGCGGCCGTGTTGAGGACGAACAGCGCGGAGACCAGCCAGGCGGGCGCCCCCGTCCGCTCGGTGATCCACAGTGGCAGCACGAGGCTCAGCAACGGCATCCGCAGCAGCAGCACGGTGTTGAGGAGCGCCACCAGCGCATAGGGACGGTCCCGGAGCACCCCGAGGCCGCTTCCGCCCGGGTGGAGCGCCCGGGGCGCCACCCGGGGCAGCGCGGCGAGCAGCAGCGCGCACACCAGGAAGCTCACCGCGTCGACGGCGAACACGCCGAGGTAGGCCGCCCGGGTGCCGGCGTGCAACGCGAGCCCGCCGAGCCCCGCGCCCACGGCCAGCCCCGCGTTCAGCGTCGCCTGGAGGCGCGCCAGCAGCCCCGTCCGCTCGCCGGCCGGCACCAGCCCGGCCAGCAGGGCCTGCCGGGCCGCCGCGAGCCCCGACTGGGCGGCCGCGTAGCCGCACGCCACGAGGACGAACGGCACGAACCCGCGCACGAGGGTGAAGGACGCCACCGCCAGCCCCGTCGCCAGCGCCAGCAGCACCGCCGTCCCACGGGCCCCGTGCCGGTCGGCGAGTCGGCCCAGGGGCACCCCGGCGAGCGAGCCGACCGCCCACCCGAGGGTGAGACCGAGCCCCACGCGCGCGGGGGCGAGACCGATCATCTGCGTGAAGTACAGGGCCGACGTCGTGTAGTACGCCCCGTCCCCGACCGAGTTGCTCAGCTGGGCGAGCGCGAGCAGACGTTGGGGGCCGCTCCGCCGGGAGCCGGTTCGGTGAGGGCGGGTCCGCTGGTCGAGAGTCTTCGGCATACCCCTGACGCTAGGACCCGGATGGGTCCCCCGACAGCACCAATACGGGCCTGGGAAACTGGTCCAATCACTCCCCGTCCAGCACCTTCGCCAGCACGTCCAGCGCCTGCGGATACAGCCGTTCCCTGGGGGTGCCGTACCCGACGACCAGTCCCTGCGCGGCTCCGGCGCCGGGTGTGTGCCAGTGGTCGCCGAGCCGGCCCACCGCCAGCCCTTCGGCCTCCGCCCGGGCGATCGTCGCCTCCTCGTCGCCGACGTCCACCAGTGCGTGCAGCCCGGCCGCGATCCCGCGTACGCCCCGGCGCCTTCCCAGCCGTTCCAGCAGCAGGTCACGGCGGCGCCGGTAGCGCAGCCGGGACGCGCGGACGTGCCGGTCGTAGGCGTGGCTGTCGATCAGCTCGGTGAGCGCCAGCTGGCCGATCGACTCGGTGTGGTGGTCGCTGTGCAGCTTGGCGTCCGCGACCGCGTCGACCAGCTGCGGCGGCAGCACCATCCAGCCGAGCCGCAGCGCGGGACCGAGGGTCTTGGAGGCGGTGCCCAGATAGGCGACCTGCCCCGGCGCCATGCCCTGGAGCGCCCCCACCGGCTGTCGGTCGTAGCGGAACTCCCCGTCGTAGTCGTCCTCGACGATCAGCGCGTCACGCGCGCGTGCCCACTCGGTCAGGGCGCGCCGCCGGCCCGGAGCCAGCGTCACGCCCGTGGGGTACTGGTGGGCGGGCGTGACGACCACGGCGCGCGCGTCGCCCAGGTCGGCGACGCGCACTCCCTGCTCGTCGACCGGCGCGGGCATCACGGTGCCGCCGTTGCGGCGTACGACCTCGCGGTGGAACGGCAGCCCGGGGTCCTCCATCGCGACCCGGCCGCCGTCCAGCACGCGCGTGAGGAGCGCGAGGCCCTGCACGTACCCGGAGGTGACCACGATCCGCTCGGGCGGCGCGATGACGCCCCGCGCCCGCCCCAGGTACTCCGACAGCGCGGTGCGCAGCTCGATGCGGCCGCGCGGGTCGCCGTAGTCGTACGCGAGCGAGGGCGCCGTCGCGATGGCGCGGCGCAGCGCGCGCAGCCAGGCCGCCGCCGGGAAGGTCCCGACGTCGGGGCTGCCGGGACGCAGGTCGAAACGCGGCTCACGCGCGCGGGTGGCGGCGCCCAGCGGGTCGGCCGCGGCGGGCGGCAGGACGGCGACCCGGGTTCCCGAGCCCTGCCGTGCCGTCAGATAGCCCTCGGCGACCAGCTGGTCGTAGGCGGCCTTCACGGTGTTGCGGGAGATGCCGGTCTCGGCGGCGAGCCGCCGGGTGGCGGGCAGCCGGCTCCCCGGCGCCAGCCGCCCCTCCCGCACGGCGTCCCGCAGCGCCCGCTCCAGCCCCGTCCGCCGCCCCTCGCCGCTGTCGGGCTCGAGATGCAGATCGACGCCGACCCCGGACCAGAAATCGTTCACCAAGTCCCCCCTGGACATGAAAAACCCCGGACGGTGCGGTCGCCCGACCCGGCAGGAGCCCGACCCGGGCCCAGCGCACGGGAAGGGCCGGGCACTCACCAGTACCCGGCCCTCTACCCGGCCGTCGTCCGGACCGTCAGCCCTTCAGCGAAGCCATCCAGGCCTCGACCTCGTCGGAGCGGCGCGGCAGGCCGTCCGACAGGTTCCGGTTGCCGTCCTGCGTGACGAGGATGTCGTCCTCGATGCGGACGCCGATCCCCCGGTACTCCTCGGGCACCGTCAGGTCGTCGGCCTGGAAGTACAGGCCGGGCTCGACCGTGAGCACCATGCCGGGCTCCAGCGTGCCGTCGACGTACGACTCCACGCGCGCGGCGGCGCAGTCGTGGACGTCCATGCCGAGCATGTGACCGGTGCCGTGCAGCGTCCAGCGCCGCTGCAGGCCGAGCTCGAGGACGCGCTCCACCGGGCCCTCGACGAGGCCCCACTCGACGAGCTTCGCGGTGAGCACGCGCTGCGCGGCGTCGTGGAAGTCGCGGTACTTGGCGCCCGGACGCACGGCCTCGATGCCGGCCTCCTGGGCCTCGTACACCGCGTCGTAGATCTGCTTCTGGATCTCGGTGAAGCGGCCGTCGACGGGCAGCGTGCGCGTGACGTCGGCGGTGTAGTACGTGTGCGTCTCGACGCCCGCGTCGAGCAGCAGCAGGTCACCGGAGCGCACGGGCCCGTCGTTGCGCACCCAGTGCAGGGTGCAGGCGTGCGGGCCGGCCGCGGCGATGGTGCCGTAGCCGACGTCGTTGCCCTCCACGCGCGCGCGGAGGAAGAACGTGCCCTCGATGTACCGCTCGCTCGTGGCCCGGGCCGAGTCGAGGACCTTCACGACGTCCTCGAAGCCGCGGACCGTGGAGTCGACGGCCTTCTGCAGTTCGCCGATCTCGAAGTCGTCCTTGACCAGCCGGGCCTCGGAGAGGAAGACGCGCAGCTCCTCGTCGCGTTCGGCGGTGACCTTGTCGGTCAGGGCCGCCTCGACGCCCGCGTCGTGACCGCGCACGACGCGCACCGGGCCGGTGGCCTCGCGCAGCCGGCCGGCCAGCTCGCGCACGTCGGAGGCCGGGATGCCGTACAGCTTCTCGGCCTCCGTGAGCGAGTGCCGGCGGCCCACCCACAGCTCGCCCTGGCCGGACAGCCAGAACTCGCCGTTCTCGCGGTCGGAACGCGGCAGCAGGTGGATCGTGGCCCGGTGACCGTCGTCGACGGGCTCCAGCACCAGGACGCCGTCCTCGGTCTGGTTGCCGGTGAGGTACGCGTACTCGACGGAGGCGCGGAAGGCGTACTCGGTGTCGTTGGAGCGGGTCTTCAGGTTGCCCGCCGGGATCACCAGCCGCTCGCCCGGGAAACGCGCGGAGAGCGCGGCCCGGCGGGCGGCGGTCTCGCCGGCCTGGGCGATCGGCTCCAGGTCGTGCATCTCGGTGTCCGCCCAGCCGGACTTCATGTTCTCGGCCAGCTCGTCGGAGACGCCCGGGTACAGGCCGTTCTTCCGCTGCTTGACGGGCTCCTCGGGCTCGGTCTCCGGGCCGGCTGCGGTGGCAGCGTCATCCGGCGCAGCCGGGGTGGGCTCGTCGGCCATGGTCATCCTCCTAGGTACGGCACTGGACCCCCTCCATCGTACGGTCGTACGGAAGGGGGCCCAGGCCCGAATGACCTCTTACGCCGCTGTCGCCGCCGCCCTACTCGAAACGGGCCGCCAGCAGCACCACGTCCTCGTCGCTGTCCTGGTCGTACAGGCCGTCCGGCAGCATCGTGCGCAGTACGTGGTCGGCGACCGCCCCGGGGTCCTGACGCAGCGCCTTCGGCACCCCGGCGGCGGCCGCGTGCAGCCGGGCGAAGGCGCGGTCGGCGGGGTCGCCGGTGCGGTGCAGCAGTCCGTCGGTGTAGAGCAGCACCGTCTCGCCGGGCTCCGCCTCCAGCTCGACGCTGGGCGCCTCCCAGCAGGCCAGCATGCCCAGGGGCGCGGAGACGGAGGTCTCCACGAACTCCGTGCGCCGCTCCCCGACCAGCAGCGGCGGGCAGTGCCCCGCGCCGGCCAGGGTGATCTTGCGCAGGGCGGGCTCGCAGTACGCGAACAGCGCGGTGGCGGACCGCGCCGGCTCGGTCAGCCGCAGCAGCAGCTCCAGGTCGGACAGGACGGCGACGGGGTCCTCGCCCTCCATCACCGCGTACGCCCGCAGGGAGGCGCGCAGGCGGCCCATCGCGGCGACGGCGCTCGGCCCGGACCCGGTGACGGACCCGACGGCCAGCCCCAGGGCGGCGTCCGGCAGCGGCAGCGCGTCGTACCAGTCACCGCCTCCGCGGGGGCCGGTGCGGTGCCGGGCGGCGAGCTGGACGCCGGGCACGCGCGGCAGCCGGGACGGCAGCAGCTCCTCGGACATGGTCCGCATGCACGTGCGGGTGCGCTCGAGCTCCACGAGTCGCGCCAGGTGCTCGGCGGCGTACCGGACGTACAGGCCGATCAGGTGGCGCTGGCGTTCGCCCGGCTCGGCGGGCTCGTCGTACAGCCACACGGCCGCACCGAGCCGGCCAAAGGCGCCGTCCGGCTCCAGCGGCAGCGCGTAGCTGGCGGCGTAGCCGAGGCGGGCGGCCACCTCGCGGTGGCGGGGGTCGAGGCCGTCGCCGGAGAGGAGGTCGGGCTCGGTGATCTCCCCTTCGCCGCCGGGCAGTCCGTCGAGGATGCGGCCGTAGGACAGGGCGCTGCGCGGGACGGTTTCGATGTGGCCGAGGTCGGCACGGCCGAGGCCCAGTCCGATGGTGGTGTCGGGGCCCAGTCCGTCGGCCGGTTCGAGGACGACGAGGCCGCGGCGGGCGCCCACGAGGGCGGCTCCGGCGTGCAGCAGTTCCTGAAGGGCGTCCTGGAGGACGACCGTGCGGGCCAGGCGTTCGGTGAGCTCGTGCAGGGTGGTGAGGTCCGAGACCCAGCCGGCCAGCCGGTCCGTCAGCAGCGCTCCGGGGCCCGACATGCCGGGAGGGCCGGACGACGGGTCCGGGGATACGGAGGTGGCGGCCGGGACGGCGGAACCGCCCGGGACGGCGGGCGCGGGCGGGACAGTGTGTGCGGGCGAGGGAACCGTTGGATCGATTCCGGCCACTTTCGGAGGGTGAGGGGCGTTCATGGCGTCCGGCTCTCGGACCGGAGCGTATTGCTCAAAAGCATCGCAAACCCCCATGTCATTCTGCGCCGCTAGCGGTGTCTCCACATGTACACGCACTCGTGAGGGGATGTCCAGCATTGTCCTGCCGAGCTCGCTGGTGTCCACGGGGTCTTTGGGAGAATCGCGCACGGTTCTTCCGGCTCCCTTGCGAAATTGCAAGATTGGCTTAAAACTGCCTCGGGTAACGGTTGATTGCGGTCGACTGGCCTTGTTCCACGGAGCGTCACAGCGGTCGTGTTGGGTACGTACTCGGTAAGGGCCAGGGGTCGTCGGGAGCTCGTGGGGAGCCTCCGGAACCTGGTGACCGCGCCGGGCGTCATAGCCATCGACGACCGTGCCCCATCCTCCCGCGGCGGAGGCGGAGAGAAATACGTGCGACGTTAAACGCCAGACTTCGCCACCCCACGCCACGCCCAAGCATTTAGATGGACGCGAGTCGGACCGAGTGGCCGCGTGAGCAGCCACCGCTCGACCCTGAGGGGTTCCCCTTGTTCCGTACAGGGGTGTGATGCGCCAACAGGTACGCACAGTGAAGTGATCGACACATGGTGTGATGTGGCCCACGGTGTTGCCAGCGGTGCAACGGAAAGGAACGAGCGCTCATGCGCGAGATCCTCGGAAAGCGACGCAGGCTCCTGTCCCAGTCCGGCGACGCAGGACCTGAGTTGATCGACTCGGCCCTGACGTTCGCGACGGACTGGCAGTGGCCCGTCCTCCCGGGAGCGGCGGCGGACCAGCGGAGCACCTCCCGCTGCACCTGCCCCGACCCGGAGTGCACGGTCCCCGGTGCTCACCCCTTCGACCCCGGCCTGCTCGCGGCCACCTGCGACGCCCGCATGGTGCGCTGGTGGTGGGGCAACCGGCCGGCCGCACCGATCATCCTGGCCACCGGGGGCGCCGCCCCCTGCGCGGTCAGCCTCCCCGCCCTCGCGGCGTCGCGCGCGCTCGTGGCGCTCGACCAGCAGGGCATGCGCCTCGGGCCGGTCGTCGCCTCGCCCACGCGCTGGTCCATCCTCGTCCGGCCGTACTCGATGGAGCAGCTGGGCGAGCTGCTCTACGCCAAGGACTTCGTGCCGGGCTCCCTGCGCTTCCACGGCGAGGGCGGCTACATCGCCCTGCCCCCGTCGGTGACGGGCGGCGGGGACATCCGCTGGGAGCGGGCTCCGCTGCCCGGCTCGGCCTCGCCCTGGGTGCCCGACGTCGAGGCCGTGGTGGACGCCGTCGTGGACGCCCTCACTCGTACGGGTGTGAGCGCCCCCGAGTTGTAGGGGTGTCGGGCGCGCGCCGGCCGGGGCGTCCGCGTTCGCCCTCTATCTTCCGCTACATGAACCTTCGTCTGCTCGCCCTCGGGGGCGCCGTGGCCTGCGCGATCGCCCTGCCCCTGGCCATGGCGTCCGCGGGGCCGGCCGGCGAGGGCGGACACGCGCCCGACCGGGCCGGCGTGCCGGCGGACGGCAGGCCCCTGTCCGACGCGGCCGGCGGGCCGGCCGAAGGCGAGGCGGACCGGCCCACGGGTCCTGCCGTCGGCGCGGCGGGCGCCGCCGGCGCGGCCCGCGATCTGCGCGCGGCCGGCGAGGAGGACCCCGAGGCGACGTCAGCGGCGCCCTCCGGGCCGCCGCTGACGCTGGGCCTCGGCCTGGCCACTGCCGCCCGCTGCGGCCCCGAGCTGGCCTCCCCCGACGGGGTGGAGGCGCAGACCTGTGTGCTCTCCCGGGGCGAGGACACCTGGGCGCGTACCTACTACCGCAACGCCACGGGGCGCGCTCTGGACGCCTTCCTGAGCCTCATGGGCCCCGCGGGCCGCACCGTGCAGACGAGGTGCGCGGTGGCCGCCGAGGACGAGCCGGAGTCCTGCGAGACGCCCCACGAGCCGAGCCACGGAAAGCAGGCCGCGTACACGGCGGTCACGGAATTCGCCGAAGCGATCGCAGACGGCCCGCTGCTGTTGCGCTCCGGCAGCAACTTCCCTTCGGATACGGGCAGTTGACGTGCGGCGTCGATGCGTGAGCGGGACCGGAAACAGAAGAACCCGGTTGCTGGCGACGGGGGATGCACCAGCAACCGGGCTACTCGAACGGTAACAAGAGAACGGCGCTACGCAAATTCGATCTCTTGTTTTCATCGGCTTTCCGGACACCGGCGAATCGCCGCCCGAGGCCTCGACTCGCCTTGTTTCGGGGGCAGTTGTGAGCGGGCTCACGCCGGCCCCCGGTGTCCGGGCTGCTGACCGGCCGGTCAGCGCGGCCGTCTTTCGTACCTGTGCGTCAGCTGAGCGTCACCTGTCGGTTGGTCAGGCCGCCGCGGGCGCGGCGCTCGTCGGCGGTGAGGGGCGCGTCCGAGGCCAGCGCCCCGGCCAGGCGCTCGGCGAACTCGGCGGCCGGCTTCTCCACGTCGTCCGCGGTGACCGCGCTCGGCAGGTCCCAGACCGGCACCAGCACGCCGTGCGCCCGGAACGAGCCCACCAGACGCGTGCCCTCGCCGAGGCCGGAGGCGCCCGCCGCGTGCAGCCGCGCAAGGGCGTCCAAAAGCCGCTCCTCCGGGTGCGGCATGACCCAGCGCAGGTGGTTCTTGTCCGGCGTCTCGCACCAGTACGCGGCGTCGACGCCGGTCAGCTTCACGGTCGGGATCGCCGCGGCGTTGGCGCGCTCCAGGGAGGCGGCGACGTCCGGCACGGCGTTCTCCGGGTCCGGGACCCAGAACTCGAAGCCGCTGTGCACAACTGGCTCGAACGCGCCTTCGGCGTCGAGCAGATCCTGCATCCGCGGACCGTCCGCCGGGGCGCGCCGCGCCTGCACGGGAGTGCCGGGGTCCGCCTCGAGCGCCCGCTGCAGGGTGTCCGCCAGGTCACGGCTGAGGTCGCCCGACGGCGTGTCGTTCTGCAGGCCGAGCAGCACCGAGCCGTCGTCGCGGCGCAGCGCGGGCCAGGCCATCGGCAGGACGGTGGCGAGCGTGACGGACGGGACGCCCTCGGGCAGGCCGCCCTTCAGGGTCAGCTCCACCGTGGCGGCGGGCACCAGCTCGCGCAGCGCCACCCAGTCGCACTCGCCGGGCAGGCCCTCGAAAGGACGCTGCACCAACTCGGTCACCGCGTGCGCCGCGGCCCGGCCGTGGCAGGCCTTGTAGCGGCGGCCGCTGCCGCACGGGCAGGGCTCCCGCGCGCCGACGACCGGGATGTCCGCGTCGGTGGGCTGCGGCCGCTTGGCCGTCGTCTGGGGTCGCTTCTTGGCCATCTGGGTGTCTCCCGGTTACGGCTCGTCTGGTACGGCGGGAGCCTAGCCGTTCGTACGCTCCGTCACGGGAACCCGTGGGCGACGCGGCGGTCGTGCGCGACGCCCCGCGCCGCGCTCCGGGACCGCGCGGCGACCCCGGACCCCGCGATCCCGCCCCTCACGCCCGGTCGTTGCGCGTCCTGCTCCCGGCCGCCCGGGTCGTCCGCGCCCCGTTCTCGGCGCCCCGGCTCCCGCCGTCCCGGTTCTCGCCGTCCCGGTTCTCGCCGTCCCAATTCTCGGCGTCCCCGGTCCAGGTGGTCAGTCCAGGTCGTCGAAGGCGTCGGCGAAGTCGAGGCCGGGGATCGAGGCCACCGGCGGGGCGGCGACCCGGCTCGCGAAGTCGTCGCGCCGACAGCCGGCGTCCGGGTCGTACACGTCCGCGTGGACGACGGCCCACACCGTCACCTCGCCGCGGGCGTCGTCCCGGACGCCCCAGTCGTCGGACAGCGCCGTGATGATGTTGAGCCCGCGGCCGCCGTGCGCGGTGACCGACGGGGTGGCCGGCGCGGGCCGGGTCGGGCCGCCGCCGTCGGTCACCTCGACCACCAGTCGGCCGCCCGGGTCGACCCGCCACGCGGCCCGGACGTCGCCGTCCCCGGCCAGGTCGTCGCCCAGCGGTCTGCCGTGCTTGCAGGCATTGCTCAGAAGTTCGGAAAGGATCAGTACGGCGTCGTCGATGACCGATTCCGACACCCCGCCCCTGCGCAGCTGATCGCGCATGCGGTGTCTCGCGTTTCCCACGCCCGCAGGGCCATGGGATACGGCCATGCTCGACGACGCGGGCACCTCCTGTGCCACCACCAACGCCACCCCCGAGACCTCCTTCGCCCCACGCCACGGAGTGGATGCCCCATTGGCCTGTACCGGAAACCGGCCAATGCAGGTCCGGCGACGCATTCGGGACGGCCGAACACGCAGCGAACGCGCCGGAGCACTCCCTGTGAGCGCCTGTTCAGTGCGTGGCTGAATTTGGACGGTATGGCTGGAACGGAGAATGCTGTAGGCGTGCTGTGTGGTCAAGAGGTGTGGATGGGGCTTGTGGGACTTCTGTGACTTTCTCCGAATGGACATCGGCCCGTTCTGAGCTCGGAGCGCGGGGGTGTACGGGCCGGGATCAGCGGCCCAGTCGACCGAGCACCGCGCGCGGACGGTTGGTGATGATGGCGTCGACGCCCAGTTCGACGCAGACGTCGACGTCGCCGGGCTCGTTCACCGTCCACACGTGCACCTGGTGCCCGGCCCGCTTCAGCCGCTCGACGTAGCCGGGGTGGCTGCGCACGATCCGCATCGACGGGCCGGCGATCCCGACGCCCGCGGGCAGCCGTCCGTCGCGCAGGCGGGGCGAGACGAACTGCATCAGGTACACCGTCGGCATCGTGGGAGCGGCCGCGCGCACCCGGTGCAGGGAGCGGGCCGAGAAGCTCATGATCCGCACCGGGGACTCGGCCGCCGAGGACGGGGCGTCCAGGCCGAACGTCTTGAGGAGCGCCAGCAGCCGCTCCTCCACCTGTCCGGCCCACCGCGTCGGATGCTTGGTCTCGATGGCCAGCTCCACCCGGCGTCCCGCGTCGGAGACGAGCTCCAGCAGCCGCTCGAGGGTGAGGACGGAGGTCTCCTCGCGGTCCTCGGGCCGGACCTCCCAGTCCGGGTCCTCCTCGCGCGCCTGCCAGGCGTCGCGGGCCTCCTTCGTCTTCCAGGAGCCGAAGTCCAGCGCCGTGAGATCGGCGAGCTCCAGGGCGGAGACCGCGCCGCGGCCGTTGGACGTACGGTTGACGCGACGGTCGTGCACGCAGACGAGATGACCGTCCGCGGTCAGCCGTACGTCGCACTCGAGGGCGTCCGCGCCGTCTTCGATCGCCTTCCTGTACGCGGCCAGGGTGTGCTCGGGGGCGTCCTCGGAAGCGCCTCGGTGAGCGACGACTTGAATGTGGTGCTGCCGTGCGTGAGTCACCGCGTCATCGTGCCACCGGCACGCACTCGTCTGAGAACCCTCTGAGATGTTTCGATGATGCGCGCTTATTGTGCGTAATACCCCTTATAAAGAATGGCCAAGGACCCACAGCCACCGCTTATGGTGCTCTGACGGCCCGTGGGAAAAGCTGAGACGTACACAGGAACACCTGTACCGCTTCAGCGCGCGACGAGCGTGACCTGAGTACGACCGACGACAACAGCCGTGGATCGAGGAGAAGAGCTGTGAGCACCGAGAACGAGGGCAAGAACGAGGGCACCCAGGTACCCCCGGCCCCGTCCGCACCCCCCGTGCCGGTGGATTCTCCCTCGGCCCCCACGCAGCAGCCCGCGCCGGACGCGGCCGCGACCGGCGCCGAGTTCCCGGCGGCGTCCGTACAGGCGCCGGAGGCGCCCGCCCACGCGGCGAGCGCCGCCGAGGCCGGCTGGCCGCCGCCCGCCGCGCCGCAGGGCGCACCCGCCCCGACGGACGGCGACTGGCCGCCGCCGGCCCCGTCGCAGGCGCCCCCGGCCCCGCACACCGCCGCGGCCCCACCCGCCGCCGCCCCGCACGGCTATCCGGCCGCCCCCGAAGGAGACCGGCCGGGCCACGCCCCGGCCGCGCCGGTGTACGCCGACGCGGGCACGCACGCGTACGGCGACGGCGGCACGCACGCGTACGGGGACAGCGGCACGCACGCGTACGGGGACAGCGGCTCCGCGGCTGCCGGCGGCGCCGGTGGAAGTGGGACCGTCTGGGGCGCGTCCTATCAGCAGCCCGCGCCGAAGTCGGGCCGGGGGCGTGGCGGGCTCGTCGCCGCGATCCTGGTCGCCGCACTGGTCGCGGGCGGCCTCGGCGGCGGCCTCGGCTACACACTCGCCAAGAACGACGACGACACCGGCTCGACCACCGTCTCCTCCTCCACCAACGGCGGCGAGGTCAAGCGCGACCCCGGCACCGTCGCCGGAGTCGCCGCGAAGGCCCTGCCCAGCACGGTGACCATCCAGGCCGAGTCCAGCAGCGGCGAGGGCGGCACCGGCACCGGCTTCGTCTTCGACACCCAGGGCCACATCGTCACCAACAACCACGTGGTCGCCGAAGCAGTCGAGGGCGGCAAGGTGACGGCCACCTTCCCGAACGGGAAGAAGTACAACGCCGAGGTCGTGGGGCACGCCCAGGGCTACGACGTCGCCGTCATCAAGCTCAAGAACGCCCCCTCGGACCTGAAGCCGCTCACTCTCGGCAACTCCGACAAGGTGGCGGTCGGCGACTCGACGATCGCGATCGGCGCGCCCTTCGGCCTCTCCAACACGGTCACCACGGGCATCATCAGCGCGAAGAACCGCCCCGTGGCCTCCAGCGACAGCACCGGCAGCTCGGCCTCCTACATGAGCGCGCTGCAGACGGACGCCTCCATCAACCCGGGCAACTCGGGCGGTCCGCTGCTGGACGCCTCGGGCAACGTCATCGGCATCAACTCCGCGATCCAGTCCACCGGTGGCGGCGGCCTGGGCGGCACCACCCAGTCCGGGTCGATCGGCCTCGGCTTCGCCATCCCGATCAACCAGGCCAGGTATGTCGCCCAGCAGCTGATCAAGACCGGCGAGCCCGTCTACGCCAAGATCGGGGCGTCGGTCTCCCTGCAGGACTCCTCGGGCGGCGCGAAGATCACGGACACGGCCGCGGGCGGTGCGGCCGCGGTCGAGGCGGGCGGTCCGGCGGCCAAGGCCGGACTGAAGCCCGGCGATGTCATCACCAAGCTCGACGACATGGTGATCGACAGCGGTCCGACGCTCATCGGCGAGATCTGGACCCACCAGCCCGGCGACAAGGTCACGATCACCTACGAACGGGACGGCAAGTCGCACACCGTCGACCTGACCCTCGGCTCCCGCAAGGGCGACAACTGATCGTTTGCGGTTGCCCCCGGCCGCCCGCGCGCGTGACACCCGGTTCCGACGCCGACCCTCACGCGCGCGTGCGGCTCGTGGTCGTCCCGCCTGGCCGCCCGCCGGTCCTGCCGTCGATCAGCTGGCGCAGGACGTCCGGGTGGCCCTCGCACATGGCGTCTCCGTCGCCCCAGGACCTGCGGTCAGCGGACGTTCTTCATCGTGGAGCCGGCTCCGCCCGGCTCCTTCGGCGCCCACGCGGGAGCACGGGTCGCGTCCTTGAAATCGGACGACTTCATCAGAACCCGCCAGCCGTCGTCGCCCGCGTCCCCGTCGAGCCGAACGGTGAACTCCTTGACCTGACGGCTGTCGTGGAAGTACAGGACCACGACCTGGCGCTCTGAGCCGGCGTCGTAGAAATCGCCTGTCACACGACCCCGGGCGCCGGCGCCGAAGCCCTTGGCCCAGTTCTCGGCGGTCTTCCGGGCCTCCGTTCCGCTGCTGTCGCCGGTCGCCAGCTTGCGAAGGTCGTCCGTCCTGCCGTCGGCGATGTCCCACACGAGCTGCTGCACCACCAGCAGCGAGCCGGTGGAGGGGTAGCCGACCACGTGCAACGGCTCGTGGTCGGCATACGCCTGCTCGTAGGACGCCCCCTGCCCTCCGGCGTCGGCAGTGCTGCTGTCGAGGACAGCACATCCAGACGTCAGCAGCCCTGCTGCCGCCAGCCATCCGGCCGCCATGCGGCGCTGCTTCAACCGGGGCATCTCACATCCCTGCTCACCGCGGGTCTTCGCTAACCGCGGGTCTTCGGCCTGACGATCGTGACCTTCTCGATCGGGTTCGAGGTGTGAGCGTATCGATTGATCACCTCGTTGAGCGTGGTCTCGTTCTTCAGACCGTGCTGCACGATCCTCGCCCGCCCCTGCACCATGGCCGAGACGATCGCCACGTGGTTGTAGATCCTCTCCCTCTTCCACTTGAAGAAGACGAGGTCCCCCACCTTCGCGTCGTACTGGTGCGGAATCGTCTGGGCGTTCCGCCACTTGGTCACATGCCGCCGGAGGTAGTCGGCACTGGTCCAACTCCAGCTCTTGCCGAAGCCGTACCTGCCCTGCCACCAGGCGTTGTCCGCCTTGCGGCCGCCGGGACGCATCTTCATCCCGCCCCCGTTGTACAGGGCCTTGGAGACGAAGTTCGCGCAGTCGGTCCGGTACTCCCACCTGGTGTCCAGGTTGTTGTACGCCCAGTTGGCCGTTCCATGGCCGTTGATCGGCGCGGCGGCTGCTGCGGCCGCGGCAGCCGAATCCGCCGAATCCGCCGCCGCGGGCGCCGGGTTGGCGTCGGGACCGTAGACGCTCTCGTCGATGAGCGGCTGCGGGTCCACCTTCTGGTCGGCGGCGATGTCGCCGTTCGCGTCCGGAAGATGCGGATCGGCTGACGGCGCGGGCCAACCGCCCGAGGTCCACACCGCATCGGGAACAGCCGCGGAGAAACTGTCGGGAAGATCTATGGAGGGGCTGTCGGCAACGTCTGCGGAGACGCTGTCGGCAGCTTCCGTGGTGACGTTCGCCGTCTCTGCGACGGCGCCCGAAGCGCCGGGGACGTCCGTGACGGCGTTCGCCGTCCCTGTGGTGATGACGCCGCCGGCGGCGAGGGCGAGCACTGCTGCGCCGGTGATCGTACGGCTGAGCTTGTTGCGCAAGAATCCGGTTCCTTCCCCCTGTGATGAGTCCCGGCCGCCTGGTCGTGAATCGGTGCGGCTTCGGGACTCGCGATCAGAAGGATGGGGAGGGAGAGACCCGGGTTCCCGGTCGGCTGTTCGAACGACATGTGAGCCGCAGCACCTGAGCGCGTGACAGCGTTCCTGTGGGCCCGGATGCCGACCACGCCGCAGGTCATAGACGTGCTGGTCAGAAGGGGTGCCTCTCACTGGAGGCACCCCTTCCGCGTGCGAGCTGTCTCACCTTGATCAGGCTCTGCCACGGTGTGACTCAGTGCGTGTGGACCGGACGCGGACCGGAGTCCGGCACAAGCGGACCACGTACCCGCTGGTCAGCACCCCTTGCGGTCTGGGGCATGGACCGTTGCCCAGAACCGCCTGAGGCCGGAGGTGCCGAGACGCGGCAACGAGCGGAGGCGGCCTGCCGGAAGTGTGGCTTCCGGCAGACCGCCTCCGCTCGTTGCGAGCTATCGGATCAGAGGAGCGCACCGTCGGTGATCTGAGTGGCTATGCCGTTCTTGACCACGACTTCGGCCTCCACGCCCTTCTTGGCGGCCTTCTCCAGGTCGGCCTCCTCGCAGGGGGCGTCCACCTTCGAGCCGGCGGTGCCGCAGATCTGGCCCCCGCCCAGGATCACGGTGTCCTCGGCGAGGAAGAACGCCTGCTGCTCACCGCCGGAGCCCTTGGCGGCAGGACCGTCGACCAGGTACTTGCCGGGCGCCATGTACCGCACGATGCCGTACCAGGTGCCGCTGACGCCCTTGCCCTTGTTGAGGCCCTCCACGACGGTCTCGCCGGAGTCGGATGTGCTCCCGGAACCGGACGTGCTGCCGCCGGACGTCTTCCCGGAACCGGACGTCTTGCCGCCGGACGTGCTGCCGCCGGACGTCTTCCCGGAACCGGACGTGTTGCCGCCGGACGTGTTCCCGGAACCGGAGGGGGATGCGGAGGAACCGCTGACGCCTGTGGCACCGGACTTGCTCGCCGCCGCAGACGCGTCGGCCTTGCCGGAGGAGCTGTCGGCGTCGCTCTGGTTGCACGCCGTCATCAGCAGGGTGCCGCCCAGGAGCGCGGCGGAGACAAGGAAGGCCTTGCGACGGTTGCGGATCATGTGTCAGTTCCCCTGCGTGATCTACTGGTTGGGGCTGAGGTGCGGGCGTCCCTCGGCACGTGCTTGATCATTATGAGGGGCGCAGGATCCGAGCGGATGCCTCGGTCCTTGATCCAGGACGACGCCGTAACGGTCCCGTGACATGATCAACTCAACTTCACTGAAACGGGCTTGATGCTCCCCGCCGAACGCCGGGGGCGTGAGGGTTGTCGATCAACTGTTCGGGGTGCTGGCGGAGTGCCGGCCGTCAAAGCCCGCTCGATCTGGTCGTTCGAGCGCTGTTGGTTGCGGTGAATCGCCTTGGCGTAGAAGCGGAACAGGACTGCGATGCCGTGGCCCGCCCGGCGTGCGAAGCTGCTTGCTGGTGCAGCACCGAAGTGGGGTGCCGCTCGTGCTCATGGGGAGGGCCGCACCCGAGACGCGAGCCTGTGGACCCCGTGTGGACCATGCTCCCCGCTTTGAGCCCGCGCCGGGTACTCTGTACCCGCTCCGCCCCAGGTGGGCCGGGGCGTGGGTGGGTTGCCCGAGCGGCCTAAGGGAACGGTCTTGAAAACCGTCGTGGCGCGAGTCACCGTGGGTTCAAATCCCACACCCACCGCAGCGCAGGTCAGAGACTTGCAGGTCAGAAGGGGTGCCTCTCTCCGGAGGGGCACCCCTTCCGCGTGGCTCCCTGCCACCCGGTCCGCCGGGATCCCATCCCTGACCGGTGCGGGCGGCCGGCCTGCGGCCAGGATTCACGGCTCGTTCGTCGAGCCGGTCGCGCTGCTGGGGAGGTCGTCGTCGTGGGTGTCGGCTATGAGTTCGGCGAGGGTGAAGTGGGCCTCGTCGTGCGACAGCCGGTTCTCGACGCGTACGACGTAGCTGCGCTCGGACACGCGGAAGACCCGTCTCTTCTGACGACTGCGCCCTGCTTCGGTGAGGGCCTCGGCGAAGGCGTCGACGATCCGCAGCATCTCGGCGAGGGCCTGCGCCTCGGTCCCCTCGAGTTCCCTGTGGACGGCGTACCGGAAGGCTTCCGCCTCTCCGTGAGCTTTCATGACGGCCCATCGAGGCATGGTGTTCTCCAGTCGGGTCGGGTCGGGTCAACGAACCTTTCACAGCCGATTCTTGACCGGCTGAGCGCCTGATCATGACCACCTGTTCGCGCTGCCTTGACCCGGGGCGATGTTCCTTTGGGAGGGGCTCCGAGGGAGCCGCTTCGTCGCATCGTGATCGATCGTGAAGGACACGCGTGTCTCGTTCATCCCACGCCGCCGTGGCAGTCCGCGGCATAGGCACTCTCGCGGCCGCGGCCGCTCTCGCCGTCGGCGGCGCGCACGCGGCGTTCGCGTGCAGCATCGGTGACTTCTCCGCCGTGGCCGTCTGCGACGGGGGCGGCCACGGCGTCATCCGCGTCACCGACCGCGACGCCTCGGGCACGCCGGCCCGGATCGACCTGTTCCTGCAGCTGAATCAGCCGATCAACAACCAGCGGCTCGTCGAGACCAGGACGCTCGCCCATCCGACCGCCCGAGGCGTCACCGTCGACTTCGTTCCCGAGTCCTGGTACGCCGGGGAGACGTTCCGGATCCACGTGAAGGCGGGTGACCTGGTCGACGACGACGTCCAACCCCTGGTCGTCGTGCAGGAGGACACGTGTGCGCCGGGCGGCCCTCCGGCGTCGGCCCCGGCGTCGGCCTCCCCCTCACCGTCGGCTCCGGCTTCGGCGTCGGCCCCGGCGTCCGCCCCGCCGTCCGACGAGGCGTCGTCGGAGTCCTCGGCCTCGGCATCGGCCTCGGCCGCTCCCGTGGCCGCCGCGTCGCCGGCGGGCGGCGGCGTCCGGCTCGCCGAGACCGGCGCGGGCGGCGGGACCACCGTGATCGCCGGGGTCGCCGCCGGGCTCGTCGCGGTGGGCGGCGGCATCGTTCTCGCGCTGCGCCGGCGTGCGGGCGTCAGGGGGTAGTGCTCCGGAGGCTGACCGGGGCCGCGTCGACGCCCGCGCCGCCGCCCGGGCGGGCTCACGGGGCCGGGCGGTGTGCCGTCATCCGGGCGGCCGACGCGATCGTCCCGCGGGCTTCCCGGGCCGTCAGACCGGTGTGGACGGCGGCGGTGACCAGGTCCTCGGTCAGTTCCGCGCCGATGCCGTTCTCGTGGGCCCGGCAGGCCGCCCAGAACAGCCGGGTGTTGCGCTGCCCCTCGTGGGCCGCCAGGACGAACTGGATCAGACCCCGGCCGTGCGAGCCGCCCGCCGGAGGCCGTCTGCCCGGGCGGGCGGAGCCCGGCGGCGGGACGAGCAGCCGCAGCAGGGAGGGCGGGCAGGGCGCGGGCGGGAGGTGCGCGCTGCCGGGGTCGGCGGTGTAGACGCCGTGGGCCGTGCGGGATCCGGGGCCGACCAGGTAGCCGCCGGCGCCGCGGATGTCGATGCCGGGGGCGAGCCGGCCGGCCGAGTTGGGGACGACGACGTCCGGCGGGCCGGTGAGCCACAGGTGCCGTCCGCCGGACGGCGTGAGGACGACGACCGTCGGCGGGATCGTGAAGAGGTGCCGCAGGGCCAGTTCGCGCAGGGCCGCCGAGGAGTCCGTGCCGGACTTGGTGTCCAGGTCGACGCCGACGAGGTGGTGCGGGGGCAGCCCGCAGGCGATGCCGTAGCCGGTGGCCCAGGGGGCGGCGGCGAAGAGTTCGCGGATGCGGTCGGGGTCGGTGGTGGCGTCGTAGACGCCGTGACCGGGGCGGCCGCACTCGCCGTGGCAGGGCGGGGCGGCGGGGCCGTCCGCAGGCCCGCCCCGGTGGTTGTCGCGCCCTTCCTGGGGCCCTCCCTCGCGCCCTGTGTCGCGGCGTTCGGCGGGGAGTTCGTCGCGGTGTGGGGAGCGCAGGGCCGGGAGCTTGGTCCTGGACAGCGGGATGACGGCCAGGCCGCGTTCGGCGGCCGACAGGGCGTGGGCGAGGGCCAGCGTGGTGGCCTGCCGGGGGAACCGGTCGGTAGTGGCCATGCCGCCATTATCGTACGCGTGTTCGAAATAAGGAAGAGGGCGAGCTGAGGCGTGGAGCGGCGGCATGCGCCGAGCGGGTGACCTTGACAGGATCCAAGAACTGACGGACAGTCAGAAACCGCTGGGCCACCGGTGGTCCTCACGCCACTCCCGCCCCGGTCCTGGAAGGAGTGCGGTCGTGGACGACGATCTCCACGCGCGGCTCAAGGCCTACGAGGGCCGTCCCGCCGCGGTCGCCGGCGCAGGCCGGGACCCCGTCAACGCGCCCATGATCCGGCACTGGTGCGAGGCGATGGGCGACCTCAACCCCGCGTACACCGGCCCCGGAGCGATCGCCCCGCCCACCATGCTGCAGACGTGGATCATGGGCGGCCTGAGCGGTCACCAGGGGCGCGCGCAGGCCTACGACGAGCTGCTCGCCCTGCTCGACGAAGCGGGCTGCACCGCTGTGGTGGCCACCGACTGCGAGCAGGAGTACCTGCGTGCGCTCCGGCCGGGCGACGAGGTCGCCTTCGACACGGTCATCGAGTCGGTCTCACCGCGCAAGACCACCAAGCTCGGCGCCGGGCACTTCGTCACGACCCGCACGGACGTCCGGGTGGCCGGCGAACTCGTCGGCACGCACCGCTTCCGCATCCTCAAGTACGCCCCGGCCGGGCGGACTCCGCGGCCGCGCGAGCGCCGTCCCCGCCCCGTCGTGAACCGCGACAACGCCGGTTTCTGGGAGGGCGTCCGCGACCGCCGCTTCCTCATCCAGCGCTGTGCCGGCTGCGACGCCCTCCGCTTCCCTTGGCTGCCCGGCTGCAACGCGTGCGGAGCGGCCGAGTGGGACGTCGTCGAGGCCGGCGGCGAGGGCACGGTCTTCTCGTACGTCGTGATGCACCACCCGCCCTTCCCGGCGTTCTCCCCGCCCTACGCGGTGGGTCTGATCGAGCTCGCCGAGGGCGTCCGGGTCATCAGCGACGTCGTGGACGTCCCGTACGACAAGGTGCGGATCGGCATGCCGGTGGAGCTGGAGTTCCGCACGTACGACGACGAGTTGACGCTGCCCGTGTTCCGCGCGCGGGAGGGAGCCGTATGAAGGCCGGTGACGTGCTGCCGCCGCTGGAGATCGACATCACCCGCACCCTCATCGTGGCCGGCGCCCTCGCCTCGCGCGACTACCAGGACGTCCACCACGACCCCGAACTCGCCCGGCAGAAGGGCTCGCCCGACATCTTCATGAACATCCTCACCACCAACGGCCTCGTCGGCCGCTACCTCACGGACTGGTTCGGCCCGACGACCGTGCTGCGCAAGGTGGCCATCCGGCTCGGCGCGCCCAACTACCCAGGCGACACCATGGTGTTGCGGGGCCGGGTCGAGGAGGTCGAGGGGGACACCGCCGTGGTGCGGGTCACCGGGGACAACGGCGTCGGCCGCCATGTCACCGGCACGGTCACGCTCACGGTGCCGGCGGGCGGCGTGCGATGAGCGTGCGGGAGCGCGACCGCCTCGGCGGGCTGGCCGCCGTCGTCGGGATCGGGGCGACGGAGTTCTCCAAGGACTCGGGGCGCAGCGAACTGCGGCTCGCGGCGGAGGCGGTACGGGCCGCACTGGACGACGCGGGGCTCGCGCCGGCCGACGTGGACGGCATGGTGACCTTCACGATGGACACCAGCCCGGAGATCACCGTGGCGCAGGCCTGCGGGATGGGCGAGCTGTCGTTCTTCTCGCGGGTCCACTACGGCGGCGGTGCGGCCTGCGCGACCGTGCAGCAGGCGGCGCTGGCGGTGGCGGCGGGCGTGGCCGACGTCGTCGTCTGCTACCGCGCCTTCAACGAGCGTTCGGGACGCCGCTTCGGCTCGGGGGTGCAGCACCGGGAGCCGTCGGCCGAGGGCGCGGCGCTCGGCTGGTCGCTGCCGTTCGGGCTGCTCACCCCCGCGTCCTGGGTGGCGATGGCGGCCCAGCGCTACCTGTACGCCTACGGGCTGACCGCCCAGGAGGCGTTCGGCCCGGTGGCCGTCACGGCCCGTCGGCACGCGGCCGGCAACCCGGCCGCCTACTTCCACGACCGGCCGATCACGCTCGCCGACCACGCGGCCTCCCGCTGGATCGCCGAACCCCTGCGGCTGCTGGACTGCTGCCAGGAGACCGACGGCGGACAGGCCCTGGTCGTCACGTCGGTGGAGCGGGCCCGCGACCTGCCGCACCCGCCCGCAGTGATCGCCGCCGCGGCGCAGGGGGCGGGCCGGGCCCAGGAGCAGATGACCAGCTTCTACCGCGACGACCTGACCGGCCTGCCGGAGATGTCCGTGGTCGCCCGCCAGCTGTGGCGGACCTCCGGACTGGCGCCGGCCGACATCGACGTGGGGATCCTGTACGACCACTTCACCCCGTTCGTGCTGATGCAGCTGGAGGAGTTCGGCTTCTGCGCGCCGGGCGAGGCGGCGGGCTTCGTGGCGGGGGACCGGCTGCCGCTGAACACCCACGGCGGTCAGCTCGGCGAGGCCTACCTGCACGGGATGAACGGCATCGCGGAGGCCGTACGGCAGCTGCGGGGCACGTCCGTGAACCAGGTGCCGGGCGCCGCACGGGCCCTGGTGACGGCGGGCACCGGCGTGCCGACCTCGGGCCTGGTGCTGGTCTCGGACGGCTGAGCTCCCGGGCCCGGCGCGCGGAAGGGCCACTGCCGGGAGCGCGAGGGCGGCGGCCGGACGGCCCAGGGGCATCCCTGACGGGTGGAGACGGCTCGTCCACCTGTAGGAGGTGGGGCAGGCACCACCCCTACAACCTGAGAGGGACGCCGCTTAGGGACCTGCGGCCGATCCCCCGCCGGGCAGCCGAACCTAGCGTGGAAGCCATGACCACACTCGTCTGCACCAGCGCGTCGAACGGCAGGACGCGGCCCGCACCGTATCCGTCCTTCGCGTCCTACGTCAGAGCACGTCAGCCGGTGCTGCTGCGCACCGCAAGGTCGCTGACGGCGAACCCGAACGACGCGGAGGACCTGCTGCAGACCGCGCTCGCCAAGACGTACGTGGCCTGGGAGCGGATCGAGGACCACCGGGCGCTCGACGGTTACGTGCGCCGTGCGCTGGTGAACACGCGCACGTCGCAGTGGCGCAAGCGCAAGGTCGACGAGTACATGTGCGACGAGCTGCCGGAGCCCGAGCCGGTCACCGGCGGGAACGACCCGGCCGAGCAGCAGGCGCTGCACGACGCGATGTGGCAGGCGATCATGAAGCTGCCCGCGCGGCAGCGCGCCATGGTGGTCCTCAGGTATTACGAGGACCTCAGCGAGGCCCAAACGGCCGAGGTCCTCGGCGTCTCGGTCGGCACCGTGAAGTCGGCCGTGTCGCGGGCGCTCGGCAAGCTGCGCGAGGACCCCGAACTGGGGCTTGTGCGATAGCGCGCCGACGTATTTGTTCTGACCGGGGCTCGAACGTGACCTGATCGATCACCGCCTCCTAGTGACATACCGAGCGGTATGTGCGCAGAATCAGCACAACCGTTACCACCGCGTAGGCAATGTCGCCGCCCTGGGAGGACGCCGTGCTGAGCACCATGCAGGACGTACCGCTGCTGATCTCGAGGATCCTGACGCACGGGGCCACGATCCACGGCTCGTCGCAGGTGACCACCTGGACGGGCGAGGGCGAGCCGCACCGTCGCTCCTACGCCGAGATCGGCGAGCGCGCCGCCCAGCTGGCGCACGCCCTGCGCGACGACCTCGGGGTGTCCGGCGACGAGCGTGTCGCCACCCTCATGTGGAACAACGCCGAGCACGTCGAGGCCTACTTCGCCATCCCGGCGATGGGCGCCGTGCTGCACACCCTCAACCTGCGCCTGCCTCCCGAGCAGCTGGTGTGGATCGTCAACCACGCCGCCGACAGGGTGGTCATAGCCAACGGGTCGCTGCTGCCGCTGCTCGCCCCGCTGCTCCCGCACCTCACGACGGTCGAGCACGTCGTCGTCTCCGGACCCGGCGACCGCTCCCTCCTCGACGGCTCCCACGCGCGCGTGCACGAGTACGACGACCTCGTCGCGGGCAAGCCGACCGTCTACGACTGGCCCGAGCTGGACGAACGCCAGGCCGCCTCCATGTGCTACACCTCGGGCACCACGGGCGACCCCAAGGGCGTCGTCTACAGCCACCGTTCGATCTACCTGCACTCGATGCAGGTCAACATGGCCCAGTCGATGGGTCTGACCGACCAGGACACCTCGCTCGTCGTCGTCCCGCAGTTCCACGTCAACGCCTGGGGCCTGCCGCACGCCACGTTCATGACCGGCGTGAACATGCTGATGCCGGACCGCTTCCTGCAGCCCGCGCCGCTCGCCGAGATGATCGAGAGCGAGAAGCCGACGCACGCGGCCGCGGTCCCCACCATCTGGCAGGGCCTGCTGGCCGAGCTCACCGCCAAGCCGCGGGACGTCTCCAGCCTCACCCAGGTCACCATCGGCGGCTCGGCCTGCCCGCCGTCCCTCATGACCGCCTTCGACGGGCTGGGCATGCGGGTCTGTCACGCCTGGGGGATGACGGAGACCTCCCCGCTCGGCACCATCGCCCGTCCGCCCGCCCATGCCATCGGCACCGACGAGGAGTTCGGCTACCGCCTCACCCAGGGCCGCTTCCCGGCCGGCGTCGAGGCCCGGCTCACCGGCCCCGGCGGCGAACGCCTGCCCTGGGACGGCGAGTCGGCCGGCGAGCTGGAGGTGCGCGGCGCCTGGATCGCGGGCGCCTACTACAACGGCCCCGACGCCGAACCCCTGCGCCCCGCCGACAAGTTCAGCGAGGACGGCTGGCTCAAGACGGGTGACGTCGGCACGATCTCCCCCGACGGCTTCCTCACCCTCACCGACCGTGCGAAGGACGTCATCAAGTCCGGCGGCGAGTGGATCTCGTCGGTGGACCTGGAGAACGCCCTCATGTCCCACCCGGACGTCACCGAGGCCGCCGTCGTGGCCGTCCCGGACGACAAGTGGGGCGAGCGCCCGCTGGCCACCGTCGTCCTCAGGGAGGGCTCCACCGCCGACTTCGCGTCCCTGCGTGACTTCCTCGCCGCCGAGGGCGGCATCGCCAAGTGGCAGCTCCCCGAGCGCTGGACGATCATCGAGGCCGTCCCGAAGACGAGCGTCGGCAAGTTCGACAAGAAGGTGCTCCGCAGGCAGTACGCCGAGGGCGGCCTGGACGTCACGCGCCTCTGACCAGGGAACGGACGGCACCCGCCGACCCCTGACCCCCGCCCCCCCCCGACGGCCGAACCCCCGCCCCCCGACGGCCGAACCCCCGCCCCCCGACGGCCGAACCCCCGCCCCCCGACGGCCGAACCCCCGCCCCCCGACGGCCGAACCCCCGGCCGCCGACCCCCCTGACCCCCGACCACGACCCCGACCCCGACCCGCTGGTCCGCCTGTCCGGCGGCTCGGCGGGTCGCGGGCGTGCTCACCGACGGCGGCCGGCCGCGGTCGCCCGATGACCGGGGCGCGGGCACCGCCGCGAAGGCCGGTCCCGGCACGGGAGACCGGCCGACGCCCCGGACCGGGGAACGGCAGCCGTGCATCCCCTGAGCGGGGCCGCCCGGACGGGACTCTCGAACCCGCCCTAGTTGGTGCCGATCCGCGCCAGCAGGTCCACGATCCTGGTCTGCACCTCCGGGCTGGTCGAGCGCTCGGCCAGGAAGAGGACCGTCTCGCCCGACGCCAGCCGCGGCAGGTCCGCCTGGTCGACGGCTGCCGTGTAGACGACGAGCGGGGTGCGGTTGAGCTGCCCGTTCGCCCGCAGCCAGTCCAGGATCCCGGCCTGCCGACGATGGACCTGCATCAGGTCCGTCACCACCAGGTTCGGCCGCAGCTGTCCGGCGAGCGCGACGGCGTCCGCGTCGCTCGCCGCACGGGCCACCTGCATCCCGCGCCGCTCCAGTGTCGAGGTCAACGCGAGGGCGATCTCGGCGTGCTCCTCGATGAGCAGCACCCGCGGCGGATGCTGCTCGCTGTCGCGCGGCGCGAGCGCCTTCAGCAGGACGGCGGGGTCGGCCCCGTACGCCGCCTCGCGCGTCGCCTGCCCGAGTCCGGCCGTGACCAGCACCGGCACCTCGGCGGCGACGGCGGCGGCCCGCAGCGACTGCAGCGCCGTGCGGGTGATCGGCCCGGTCAGCGGGTCCACGAACAGCGCCGCCGGGAACGCGGCGATCTGCGCGTCGACCTCCTCGCGCGAGTGCACGATGACGGGACGGTAGCCGCGGTCGCTGAGCTCCTGCTGGGTGCCGACGTCGGGCGCCGGCCACACCAGCAGCCGACGGGGGTTGTCCAGCGGTTCCGGCGGCAGCTCGTCGTCCAGCGGCTGCGGCCGCGGCGGATCCGCCACCTCGACGGCCCCGCCGGGCCCGTCCAGCGGTTCGGGTCCCTCGGCGGCGTTCTCGTCCGGGGCTCCTATGGCGTACGACCGTCCGGCCCCCTCGGTGCCCGTCCCACCGGCCACGAGCCGCGACTGGCCCGCGAGGGACGGCTGCGACGGCTGCAGCGGCGGCTGTGCCGACGGGACGGCAGCGGGCGCCGGCGAGGGCATGGGCGCCGCGACTGCGTGCGGAGCCGGAGCCGCCACCGCCTGCTGCGGGCCGGGCTGCGGGACGGCGCCCTGCTCGGCCGACGGGTGCGGCCGGGCCGTCTGTTCCGGACGCGTCGCCGGGTCGGGCGGAGTCCCCAGCTTGCGGCGCCGTCCGGAGCCGCCGGGAGTGTGCGGGGCAGGGGTGGCGGCGGTCGGCTGAGGGGACGGATGGGACGGCAGGCCGGGCTGAAGGCGCTGCGCCGACTGAGCCTGGTGAGCGTGCTGGACGTGTGGGATCTGCTGGACCTGGGCGGCCTGCCGGGTGAAGGGCACGCCCTGCCCCAGCGTCCGCACGCTGAAGGCCCGCCCCTGCGTCGAGTCGGGGTCGACGGGCAGGGCCGCGGCGGCCTCGGCGGGCAACGGCTGTGCAGCCCGCGGCTGTCCGGCGACGGCTTCGGGCGGAAGCGGGGTGCCCGTGCCGGGGGTCGACATGGCCGGCCCGGCCGGGGACGCCGCCGCAGGAGCCTCGGCGGGCAGCGGCAACGCCTGCCCGGGCGCCGGCTGCGCGACGGGAACGGCCTGCACACCCTGGGCCTGTGCCTGGGCCTGGGCCGGGGCGGCTTCCGCGGGCTGGCCGACGGCCCGTCGCCGGCGGCCGGTGGGCGCGCTGGTCGGGTGCGGCTGGGGCGGGGTGTGGTCGTCGGCCTGGTCGTGCGGAACGGCGTCGTGACGTCCGTGGTCGGCGCCGGCGTCCCCGAAGGGACCCGGACCCGCCACGGGCGGCTGCGCCTGCGCCGGAACCGGAGCCTGCGCCGGAACGGGGGCCTGCGCGGCCGCGGGCGCCTGCCCGGGCGCCTGGACCATGCCCGGCGCCTGCATCACACCCGGAACCGGTACCGGAACGGGACCACCGGGCTGCGCCTGTGCCTGGACCGGCGCCTGTCCCTGCGGCTGGACCGGCGGCTGCGGCTGGACCTGAGCCGGTCCGACCGCGGGCGTCATTCCGGGACCGTCGGCGAGGCCGACGCCGGGACCGTCGGAAACGGGACCGCCGACTGGGCCGCCGGAAACGGGACCAGCAACGGGACCAGTAACGGGAGCGGCACCGGATCCGGGGCCCGAAGCGCCGGAAGCGGGGTCCATGCCGGGAACGGGGCCGGGAACAGGTCCGGAAACGGGGCCGGGAACGTTTCCGGCGACGTCCGTCGTCCGGTCCGCCTCCGCGGGCGGCAGGGCGAAGACCGTGCGGGGCCCCGCCTCCTGCGCGGCGGCACGCTCGTTCGCGGCGGCCAGGGCACGCCTGCGGCGCCCGGTCGGCTGTCCGCCCTCCGCCTCGGCGTCACCCGGGTAGCCCGCTCCCGTACCAGGACCGGAGGCTGTCTCGGCCGACGGACCCGCGAGGGCCGGCAGCGCCGGCGGCAGGGCGTTCTGCGCCTGCTGACCGTCGGGCGCCTGCAGGGCCCGTCGTCCGTCCGGAGCCGGTACGCCCTGCGGCGGAACGGTGCCGCCGAGTCCCGTCCCCGAAGCCGCCGTCCCCGCCGCGTGCTCCGCGGCCATGACGACCGCACCCTCGCTCACCCCGGAATCGGCCCCCGCCACGGCGAGCTCGGCGGAACGCCCGCGCCGCCGTCCGGTGCCGCCGGAGCCCTCCGGTCCCTCGGCCTCGGCCACCGCCGGCGGCAACTCGCCCGGCGTCTCCACGGCGGGCGCGCCACGCCTGCGCCGACGTCCGGTCGGAACCCCCGCGTCGGGGTCGGCGCCGGCCTCCGCCTCGGGGACGTCGCTCTCCAGGAAGGCGTCCACGGAGGACCGCCGGGCCCGCCGCCGCCCACCGGGGCCCTGCTCGCCCCGGCCCTCGTGCTCCACGGCTCCGCCGCCCACCGGCAGGGCGGGCAGTGCGGCGGCCGGCGGAGCCGCGACGGCCCCCGCCCCACCGCCCAACGGCACCTCGAGCACGTACGCGCTGCCGCTCATGCCCGGCACCTCGTGCGTCTGCAGCACGCCGCCATGGGCCCGGACGATCCCCCGCACGATCGGCTCGTGCACGGGGTCGCCGCCGGCGTACGGCCCGCGCACCTCGATGCGCACGACCTCGCCGCGCTGGGCGGCCGCCACCACGACCGTGTTGTCCATGTAACCGCCCGCCGAGACGGGCGCGTTGCCGGTGGCGTCGACGCCTGCGACGTCCGCGACGAGGTGCGCGAGCGCGGTCGCCAGGAGCCGCACGTCCACCTCGGCCTCGATGGGCGGCGCGTGCACGGCGAACTGGACCCGGCCGGGCCCGATGAGCTCCACCGCGCCGTCGACGCCCGCCGCGACGACCGCGTCGAGCATCACCTTCGTCCGGACGACGGTCTCCGCCCCGGTGTCGAGCCGCTGGTACCCGAGCACGTTGTCGATCAGGGTGGTGATCCGCGAATAGCCGGCGGACAGGTGGTGCAGCACCTGGTTGGCCTCCGGCCAGAGCTGTCCGGCGTCGTCCGCGGCGAGCGCGGCCAGCTCCCGGCGCAGCTCGTCCAGCGGTCCGCGCAGGGATCCCCCGAGCAGGGTGAGCAGCTGCTCGTGCCGCCCGGCGAGCGCTTCGTACCGGTCCTTCTCCCGCTCGCCGAGCGAGGCGTAGCGCTCCTCGCCGGCCGCGATCTCCTCCTCGTGCAGCTCGCGCAGCTCCTCGAGCTCGGCGACGTGCTGCTGGCGCAGTGCGGTGAGGTCGGAGGCGTGCTCCTCGGAGAGCTTCTCCAGCTCCTTCGCGTGCCGCTGCTCGACGGACTCCTTCTCCTCCGCCAGGGCGTCGTAGGGCCGGCGGTCGGTGAAGGTCATGACGGCGCCGACGAGTTGGTCGCCGTCGCGCACGGGGGCGGTCGTCAGGTCGACCGAGACCCGGTCACCGCTCTTGGACCACAGCACCTGGCCGCGCACCCGGTGCTTGCGCCCGGAGCGCAGGGTGTCGGCGAGCGGCGACTCGTCGTACGGGAACGGCGAGCCGTCCCCTCGCGAGTGCAGCACCAGGGTGTGCAGCTCCTTGCCGCCGAGATCGCTCGCCCGGTATCCCAGTATCTGGGCGGCTGCCGGGTTGACGAGCACGATCCGCCCGTCGGTGTCGGTGCCGACGACGCCCTCGGCCGCGGCCCGCAGGATCATCTCGGTCTGCCGCTGCGAGCGCGCCAGCTCGGCCTCGGTGTCGACGGTGCCGGAGAGGTCGCGTACGACGAGCATCAGCAGCTCGTCGGAGGCGGAGGAGTATCCGTAGCCGTCGTAGGCCTGCTGGCCGTTCTCCAGGTTGGCGCTGGTCACCTCGACCGGGAACTCGGTGCCGTCGGTGCGGCGCGCCATCATCCGGGTCGGCTTGGTCCGGCCGCGCGGGTCCATGTGGTCGGGGCGCCGCATGGACCCCGGGATCAGCTTGGAGTCGAACTGCGGCAGCAGATCGAGCAGCCCCCGCCCCACCAGAGCCGTACCCGGCGTCTCGAACGCCTCGAGCGCGATGGTGTTCGCGTTGACGACCGTCCCGTTGGCGTTGACCAGCACCAACGCGTCGGGAAGCGCGTCGAGTATGGCTGCGAGGCGAGCAGCGCCTCGGGATGGCCTGCTGCTCACGAGTCGCTTCCTCCCTGTTACCGCACTCTGCCGACCGCTCGGGCCATATTGCCAACCGGTCCGCAGCGTGTCACGCGAGGGAGTCTAAGGGCTGGGGTCCCGCCGGTGACGCCGGATGAGAGCGACCTCGCACGACGAAGTGACCCAGAACGTATGTCCTGGCCCGGCGTGACCGGTCCCCGCGCACGTCGGCCCGCTCCCGGTCGGGTCCCCGGCGCCGCCCGACTTCGCGAGACCTCCTTGCGACCTCCGTGCGACTTCCGTGCGACCTTTACGGAACCGGTGCCTCCGCCACGCCCCCGCCCGACGCCGGCCGCGGGCCGGGAAGGAGCGGCACGAACCGGTCCCACCGCTCGATCTGGCAGCCGTTGCCGCGGTCGAACGTCGCGTCGACGGGACGTCCGGCCCAGCGGCCGGTGACCTGGGCGGTGGCCGGCCCGCCGTACCGCATCGTGCAGAGTTCGCCGCCCGCCACGGGCGCGAAGGCGTCCCGGCCCCACCGGGTGTTCCGGTCCACGGCCCCGCAGGCGCCGTCCGGGTCGGGGTGGCTGCCGCGGGCGGGGTGGCAGTGCACCTCGAACGTCCCGTCCGCCCCACCGCCGGCGTGCCGGACGGTGACCGTGAGGTGATCGTCGCCCGCCCGGTCCTCCTCCCGGACCGGCGGCGGCGCGAGCGGGACACGTCCGCCGGCCGCGGCGGCGCTCCCGGGCCGCGCGGGCTGCGCGGGCTGCGCGCTGACGGGGCCCGCGGCCGACGGGGCGATCACGGCGGCGCAGACGGCAAGGGCGGTGACGACGAGGCGTCGAAGCGGGGTGACCTGGAACATGCCGGGACTAACGCCGCGCCGTCGGCGACGTTGCGCCCGGGGAAGTGCTTTGCCCTGCGACCCGACTGCCTAGTACCGTGGACGTCGATTGGTGACGCGGTGCTCGACTGTGTCATCATCTGCACGCAACCACTCGCACGCACGCGAGCGGTTGTGCTGGAGGCGTCGCCTAGTCCGGTCTATGGCGCCGCACTGCTAATGCGGTTTGGGACTTACATCCCATCGAGGGTTCAAATCCCTCCGCCTCCGCTCGATCACCGAAGCCCCGGTCCACGCGATCGGGGCTTCGTCGTTCCCGACCTCACCCGCAGACCCACTTCAGGCCGTTTCTGCAGGTCACAAGGGGTATGGCTAACGGATTTCACATGTCGGCGGCAGTCATGTAATGTTCTTCCTGTCGCCGCGAGCGGGTCGCAAGGGCCGGGAAGCGAAGACAGAAAAACCGAATAACAAGCACTCGTAGCTTAACGGATAGAGCATCTGACTACGGATCAGAAGGTTGCAGGTTCGAATCCTGCCGAGTGCACACACGTCAAAGGCCCCCCGGGATCATTCCGGGGGGCCTTTGACATCAACGGCTGACATCAACGCGGCCAGAAGCGCCGATCACTCGTCGGTGTCCGGCTCCTGCTCGCCGCTGGATTCTTCCTCCGGCTCGTCGAGTCCGAGGGCGTCGTCCATCCGATCGGCGGCGGCCTTGAGCGTCGTGCTCATGACGTGCGCGTAGGTGTCGAGCGTCATCGTGATCGTGCTGTGCCCGAGGGTTTCCATGATCGTGCGGGCGTCCACGCCCTGAGCGAGCAGGAGCGACGCGCACGTGTGCCGGAGGTCGTGCACACGCACACGCCGTACGCCGGCGTCCCGGCACAGGATGGTGAGCATTCGGTTCAGGCTGCGCGGGTCCGTGACGCGACCGGTTGTCGTCGTGAAGATCAGCCCGTCCGGGTGCCCCGGGGCAGGCTGCCACTTCTTCCCCGCGACCATGCGTTCCCGCTCCTGCTGCGCTCGGTGCTGCGTGAGCGCCCGGATGCAGTGCTTCGGGAGAGACACAGTGCGAATGGAGCGCATGGTCTTGGGGCTGCCGAAGATCAGCTCTCGCCGGATGCGCTGGACGTTCCGGCGGACGCGGAGCTGACTGTTCGTGAGGTCGACGTCTGCCCATGTGAGGGCGAGTGCCTCGCCCCGCCGCAGGCCCGTCGACACGAGCAGTAGCCACAGGGCGTAGAGACGGTGGGATCGGGCGGTCTTGAGCATGAGGCGAGCCTCTGCGGCGTCCAGCGGACGCACCTCCTTACGGGTGACGGTGGGGGTTTCCACGATCCGCGCGACGTTCCGCGCGATCAGCTCCTCCCGGATCGCCTGCTGAAGCGAGGACCGAAGAACGGCGTGGATGTACTGGACGGTGCGGGCCGACGGGCGACGCTTGCAGCAGCGACCCATGGCGCAGCACGAACGCTTGCCCTCGGGGCGCTCCTGGTCCGCACCGCGCAGGCAGCAGAGGCAGGCGTCCTTGAACTCCGCCAGGAATCGACGCACGTCCGCCGGCGACAACCGGTTCAGCCGCTTCTTACCGAGGGCGGGGCGGATGTACAGGCGGGTCAGACCCTCGTAGCTGTTGAGGGTGGACGGCTTCAGCCGTGCCGGTGCGATGGTGGCGAGCCAGTAGGTCAGGTAGTCGCCGAATGCCATGGTGGACTCGGCGGCAGGGATGCCCTGACGGGTCTTCTCCAGCAACTCCGTGAGTTTCTCGGCGACTTCTTTCCGGGTCTTGCCGTAGACGAACTTTCGGGTGCGGGTTCCATCGGGGCGGTAGACGTAGGCGGCGGCGTGATAGCGGCCGTCCGCGCGCTTGCTGATCGTTCCCTCGCCGTTGGCACGCTGGGCCATCAGTTGTTCTCCTCAATGCGGTTGCGCATGTACAGGCGTACGGCGTCGACCGGGACACGGCGAGCGCGTCCGGCCGTGAAGCTTTCGAGCTGCCTCGAGCGAATCAGGTCGTAGACCTTGCTGCGGCTGAGACGCAGAGCCGTCATGACTTCCGGGACCGTGAACGCTTCGGGGGCGTTCGGGACGGCGGTCAGCACGTCAGAACCTCCGAGGGTGCAGACGGGGCCTTGTGGCCCCCTTCTGGGAAGTCCGCTACATCCGCTACGCCGCTACATCGCAGGTCAGCGGCGTGTTTTGTGTAGCGGAGAGGTGCGATGTAGCGGCTACGGCCGTTTCGGGGGCGCGGGACCGTAGCCGCTACATCGGGAGTTGCCGCTACAGATTCAGGGGCTCTGAACTGGGATGTAGCGCTGTAGCGGATGTAGCGGCCCTCGGGGGAGGGCAGTAGCGGGACCACGCGTCTTCGAGGTCTTTGGCGAAGAAGCCTTTGAGGACTCCGCCGGCGGTGCGGATGTTGCGGGAGACGACGGGGTCGCCGTCGGCGGTGACGTAGTCGCTGAGCATCCGGGAGAGCCGGCGGTTGTCGAGCGGCTTGCCGTTGAGGTCGGCCCATGGGGCGTCGTCGAGGGCGTTGAGCCGGTCGAGGATGGCGACGGTGGGCAGGCGGTCGATGCCGATGAGGACGTGGTCGCGCAGGTCCGTGAGCAGGCGGATGCCGACGCTGCCTTTGTCGTTGGCCTGCGAGGCTTTGACCAGGGTCAGGCAGGCAGCGCGGGCCCGGCGGGGCCAATCGCCCCCGGCCGCGTCCGCGACGGCGAGCAGGGGTTCCCACACGTCGGCCGGCCGGTCGGTGACCCCGTCGGGCATCTCCGGGAAAACGCCCGTGATGCGTTCCTGCACGCTCTCGGCCCACTTGGCGAGCCGGTCTCGGAGCTGGTTGCCCTCCCGCACGTGGATGCGAGTGCGGAAGGGTTCCACCCGCTCGTTCCGGGCCCGACGTCGCATGCGGATGATGACGGAACGGGTCAGGATCGTGTCCGGCAGCGAGCCGAGGCCGGCGACCGCGACGGCGCAGAACGAGGGGAAGCCCTGTACCTGCTGGTTGGAGCCGTCCCCCACACACCGGTACATCGGGCGTCCGCGTGCGTGACCGGCGTTGATGAACCCGCGGAGCTGTTCGTTGTCCCCGGCTTTGGGGCCGAAGATCGTGTCGATCTCGTCGAAGAGGATGGTGGGCCGGCCGCCGTCGATGCCGGACACGGACCGGAACAGCGCTGCGGCGGAAGCGTCCGCAGCCGCCATGGAGCGCGGCACGAGAGTTTCCACCACGTCCAGCGCGCGAGACTTGCCCGACCCCGGCTCGGGCGAGAGGAACGCGAGACGGGGCGTGGAGTCGAAGCAGTCGAGCAGGTGGGCGTGTGCGTCCCACAGGGCGACGGCGACGAACGCGGCGTCGGTGGGGAAGACGTTGAAGCGGCGGTGGAAAGCTTCCACCTCGTTGAGCAGCGCGGCCCCGTCGATGGCGGTGGTCATGCGGCGGCCCTCCCTTCCTGGGGGGTGCGGAGCGGGCAGGTGTCGCGGTGGGCTTCGTGGTCGGTGATCAGGGCGAGCACTCGGGCGTGGCCGACGGCGCTGCGGTCGCGTCCGCACAGGCACTTCGAGGTGGCGGTGGGCACGGTGCCGCGCGGGGCGCAGATGTGCAGCCACGCCACGGGGTACCGGCCGTCGCCACGGCTCGCGTCAAGGCGAACAGCAGTGGGGACGCCTTCGGCGACGCCCTTCGGGTCGCCTACGGCCGGTGCGTCCACAGGCTGTGGAGCGGCATGCGGCCGAGCGGGGGGAAGGGATGAGCAATCCAGGGCGGGGGGAGTCAGGGCCTTCATGCCGCCTCCCGTGGCGTGGCGTGGGCGATGACCCAGTCCAGAGCGCTGCGGATGGTCGTGCGGCACTCGGCCGGCGGGAGTCCCGTCGACTCCCCCGCCCCCTGGATTGCCTGCTCCACCACGTGCCGGGGGATGTCGCCCCACGCGACGAACCGCGCGACCTTGCAGGCGCTTCGGTGGAGGGTGTTGTTGCGGCCGTGCGGCCCGCCCTCGGTAGCGGCCCGGATGACGGCGCACTCGCGGTCCAACGCGGTCCGCGCCGCGCGGGTGCCGTCCCGCACCGGAGCCAAGTCGACGGTGAGGGGCTTGGGTTGCTCGGTGAGCAGTGTGGCCAGCCATGCGGGCAGCGGCGCTACCGGAGCGTCGTCGGTGACCTCGTATGTGCCGTCGGAGGTGGCGCTGCCGGGGGCGACGACGTATCCGCCCCATGCGCGGGTGTCGATGTGGGGCCCGAGCCGGTTCGCACTGCACCTGAGCCGCACCTCGGAGGGGGCGGTGAAGTACAGGTGTTCTCCGCCGCGCGCGGTCCGCACCCGGTAGGTGGCCGGGACGGTCTGCCCGGTGCGCTCGCAGAGCGCCGCAAGGGAAGTCGCGCCGTCAGGCGCTCCTTTCGGCTCTTCGGGCTTGAGCACGTCCAGGTCGATGACGAGCAGTCCGGCCGGACCGGTCGCGATCCCGACGTTGTAGGGGCGCGTGCCCCATGTGGCGTGGATCAACTCTCGTTCGGTGGTGGCGCGCTGTTCGGGCTTGCGGTGTCCGCTCGCGCACCGGCCGGTTCCCGGGCAGGCGCGTTCGGGGTGTCCGGCCGGCCGCTTGGCCCGAGGGTGCAGGGGGATGACGGGCCAGTTGCGGGAAGCGGCGGTCAGCGCGGAGGCGAGTAAGGGCAGACAGGCCGGGTCGGTGATGATGCTGCCGGGTTGGGGCATGCTGGATGTCTCCAGTTCGTTGAGCATGCTGGATTGGCGGCGGCCCCGGTTCTTGGTCGGATGGGGGCCGCCGCCGTCGTGGGTGATGGGTCAGGCGGCGGCGGTGTCGTCGCCGCGCGTGGCGGTCAGGCTGCCGTCCAGCGCGCGGACGACCGTGCCGCCGGTGGTGAGGGTCTTGACGGCCTTGGACACGGCTCCCTTGGACAGGCCCGTGATCGTGGCCAGGTCCTTCTGCAGGACCGGTTCGGCGGCGGTCTCGATGGCCTTGAGGACGCGAGACACGGCGCTGTCCGTGGCGGGCTCACCCGGGGCCGTCGCCTTGACGAGCGTCAGCGTCGGGGCCCCCGCCGCTTCCACCGGGGCAGCGACGGAACGCGACCACGGGGTGCGCTCGGGCAGAGCGATCACGACGGCCTTGTCCATGTACCGGACCTTGACCGGGTCGGGCTTGCGCTTGCCGTCCCGGATCAACGCCACACCCGGCACCGGGAGTTCGTCCGCGTTCCAGCCCTTGGCCTGCGCGTCCTCCCCGAGCACGACACGGGCTTCGGCCGGCGTGCGCACCGAGAGGCAGATGGAGACGCCGATCTGCGGGGCGATCTGCTTGGGGATGCCGTCGCCGATGGTCGGCTTCTGCGTCATCCACCACAGGTCGATGCACGCTGCGCGGCCCATGCGCGCGATGGACTCCAGGCCCGGCAGGGCCGACCGGTTCACGGTGCGGGTCTTGCCGTCGGCGGTCTCGGTCTCGTAGGGGACCTTGTCGGCGGCCGTCATGACCTCGGCTCCCTCGTCGACGACCACGGTGATGCGCGGCCGGTCGGGGGTGGGGGTCCAGGTGTCCTGTCCCTTGGGCAGGATGCTGAGGCGTTCCAGCATCTCCGTCTCCAGCTCGTCGACGACGTCGATGACGTCGCGGGGGGTGGAGGCGACGCGGGCGCGGTGGTCCCACAGGCGGCCTTCGACGCGCTTGAGGTCGATGATGACGAGCGCGTTCGTCGGACCCTCGGACGCGTCGAACAGCAGCGGCCGGGAGGCGACCGACTTTCCGGCGCCCGAGCGACCGGCAATGAGCAGCCGTTCCCCGAGCGGCACGGTGACCTGCTCGCCGGTGACGGTGTCGACCCCGAGGGAGCGCCGTTCGGGCGTCCAGGTGAGGTCGTCGCCGTCGGCCGCGCTGCGGGTGCGCAGGGTGAGTTCGGCCCAGCCGCCTTGCTTGCCTGCCTTGATCTGCATGCGCAGGGTGGTGCGGGCCCCGAGCAGGTTGCGGATGTGGTCCTCGGCGGCGCGGAGCTTGGTCGCCGTCCACGTGCCGTCGAGGCGGACGGCGCACACGATCCCGGCTTCGGTCAGCCGGGGCCGGCCGGTCAGCGTGCCAGTCAGGCCGCGCTGTTCGGCGTGCTCCTTCCAGTGCAGCGGCTGAAGTCGCTTGAGCAGCGCGGCCTCTTCCGCGTTCGGCTTGAGGCCGCTGTCGTCGCGACCCCGGACGACGGCCCACACGATCGCGGCCGTGATGGCGGCGGCGACGGCGACGGCCGACCACACCCACACCCGCGTCGGCACCGCCGGGAGCCAGATGTATCCGGCGACGGCCGCGCCGATCGCGGTCTTGGACGCGAACAGCCACAGCGGGTCGGGCACGCGCCGCTTGGCGGTGCGCAGTTCGCGTTCCGCGCGGTGGCGGATGGGGGTGACGCCCTCGGGGTCGATGGCGCGGGCGGTGGCGAGCGCGCGGCGGGCGTCGCGCACGAGTGGCTTGCGGTCGGCGCGCAGAGCGCGGCGGCGCTCGGCTTCCTTGCGCCAGTGATCGGCCGTCCAGCGGGCGGCGGTCGCTGCGTACTGACGGTGGGTCCGCCAAACTGACGTGTGGCTCACGGAGTCCTCTTTCCGGGATGGGTGAGTCGGACGGTGGCGGGCCCTGGCCGGCCTGCCACCGTCACGGTGTGTAGTGCGGTTTCCGGTTTCCTGGTTTCCGGGATGCCCTCTACGCGTGCGCGCGCGAGGACGGAAACTTCCCTCACGGAGCGTCGCTACGGGGCCTGTTGCGGCCGAACAGCCGTCGGGGGGTGTCAACCCACACGGAAGGGGTGTCGGACGCTGTAGGGGCCGTCTACGGCTTCCGCCCGTTTCCGGGTCGGGCGGGGAGGGCGACGGAGGGGCGCGGGGGCGTCAGCGACCGCGACGCATCCGCTTGGCGGCGGCCTTGCCGTCACTGCCGCCCACCGAGCGGACGACGGTGACCACGCCCCAGGTCATGACGGCGGCCAGCAGCGCGAGGATCGCGAGATTGGCCGCGATCGCGGTGAGCACACCGACGAGCAGCGGGCCGAAGTAGACCCCGGCGGCCACCGCACCGGCCCCGACGCCGGAACCGAGCGCCATGCGCTGCACCGTGCGGTCAGGCGGCGCGTGGTGGATGTGCTGGATCACCGTCGGCGCAGGCTGAGCGGGCGGCATCGGGACAACGGGGGCGGGGGTGTCGTTGTAGACGTAGCGGCCGTCCGGGAGGCGGACGACGCCGGGCACGGGCAGGTTCTCGGGGTCCACCGGGGGACCTCCCATTCAGTTGGAGTCGGCGCAGGGAACGCACGCACCGAGCGAGGCGGGGATGACGTAACCGGCATCGCGCCGGCATGTGGGGCAGATCCGCCGGGCACGGTTCGCCGCAGCGAGCGCGGCCCACCGGCCCGGCGTCATCGGCCGGACGGGCTCCGCTCGGTCGACGCGGTAGAGGTAGGCGACCAGCGGGCCCCGACGACGGCGGGGACGCTGGAGTTCGGCGACCACGTCCTGACCACCCGGACGCAGCCCCATCGCGCGGAGCTGACGGCGGGTGGCCAATCCGTCAGGGGCCAGCCGCCACCGGTACACAGGCAGCGAGCCACTCACGGGTGCGGTGGTCATCAGCGGCCCGTCCCGGAGAGATCAACCGGGACGCCGTTGACGGGCCCGCGCAGTTCGGTGTACCGGGTCGAGACCCAGCCCACCGACCAACCGCACAGCTCGGCAGCGGTCCGCACCGACATGCCCTCGGCACGGGCGGCGGCCACGATGGCGCGCGCGTCGTCCTCGGGGAGCTTGTCCGTGGCGGGACCGGCGGACAGCAGCGCGGCGCGTTCACGCGCGGCCCGCTCCTCCCGCACCGCCTGTTCACGACGCTCACGCTCGGCACGCTCCCGCTGCTCGCGTTCCGTGCGTTCGGCGGCCTCCCGCTCACGGCGTTCACGCTCGCGCTCACGCTGTTCACGCTCACGCTCCGCGCGTTCACGCTGCTCGCGCTCGGCACTCTCCCGAGCCTGCTCCCGCTCGCGTTCCTCGCGCCGCGCGGCGGCCTCCCGCTCGGCCTGTTCACGGGCCATGCGCGCTTCGTGCTCACGCTGTTCACGGGCCAGCGCCGCCGCGTGCTCACGCTCCTCGCGCTCCCGCCGCGCGGCCTCCTCGCGCCGCTCGATCGCGGCGCGTTCACGGGCTTCCCGCTCTGCCTCCCGCTTGGCTTCCAGCGCCACAACAGCGGCGGTGATGGCCCGGCGGTAGGCCAGTCCGGTCTCCGCCGTGACGATCAGCAGCAGCGGCGCGACCGCGTGCACGGCCACGCCCACCAGGTCGTTCTTCAGCGCGGAGTCGGCGACGTTGAGAGCGAGCGTCATACAACCGGTCATCCACCGCAGCGCGATGGGCCACCGTCCACCGTTGCCCCCGAGCCGCGCGAGCACCGCGTCGAGGCGGACCACGATGACCACGGCCGCATCCACCACCAGCGGCAGAATCGGGGCCGTCCAATCCCACCGGTCCGACGTGTGCGCGGCGGCGAGCGGCGTGACCGTGAGGATCGAATAGAGCATCGCGCCCGCCACGATCAACCAGGTGCCGGCCGACAGAGCCCGCTCCGCTGAACGGATCTGAACGCCGTTCACGCGCTCACCCCCGACCATGAACGGACCCGGATCGCAGCAATCAGCACGACCGGGGAAGCGGGGTTGTCGGGGATCTCGCTGTCCTCGGTCCACGTCCACTCGGCACCCGGAACCGGCTCGAACCCGAGCACGCTGAGCGCTTCCGTACGCTCCGTGAACGTCGGGATGGAGCGCCCGAACCGGTGTTGCGGCCACTGCTCGGTGGTGTTCATCAGGGCCACGTACAGACGCCAGCGACCGTCACGAACGGACATCAGCGCGGCGAACTCCCGCACGGTCTGCTGTCCGCTCACGCCGCACCGCCCCGGTGCGCGTCCACGTGCTGGTGCGCCAGCGCGGTGAGCAGCCGACGGCGGGCCCGGCGGATCCGCCGGACGTCCAGCTCCGTCGGGGTGCGGTCCATGGTGATGATCTGCGCGTCCAGCAACTCGACGCCGGCCAGGATGACCGGCATCTCCCGCTCGATCGCGTCCAGCTCGGCATCCGTCGGCTCCATGAAGTCGGCGAACGCGGTAACGGCGTCCTGAACAGTGACGATGTTCTTCATTGGGTCGTGGTTCCTCTCGAAGGGTGAACGGCCCGAACAGCACCCCCGGAGCGCCTACTCCGGGGGTGCGCGCCGTTTCAGGTGGTTGGGGGTGGGTCTTGCCCGTCAGATCAGGGCGACCGCAGCGAGGATGTCGGCGTGGTCGAAAGCGAGCGGCGGCAGGTCGCTCAGGGGCCACCACTGGGCGTTGGTCGCGTCGTCGCCGGCCTCGACGATCGTTCCGGGGATGACGGTCAGGCGGTAGGCGACGGTGACGTACCTGCCGCGCGGGTCACGGTCGGGCTGGTCGAACGTGCCGATTTGGTCCAGCTCTTCCGGTGCCGCGTGCACGCCGGCCTCTTCGGCGAGTTCACGGGCGGCGGCGGCGCGGCTCGTCTCACCCGGGTCGACGTGGCCACCGGGCAGAGCCCACTGACCCTTGAACGGCTCCCATCCGCGCTCGATCAGCAGGACGTACCCGTCGGTCGTGGTGACGACGACGTCGGCGGTGTAGCGGACGGCCTCGAAGGTCTCGGTGCAGGTCATCTCGGTTCCCTTCGCTGGTTGGAGTCGGTTCCGGCTCCCCTCAGCACCGCACGTGCAAGACGTGCAGTGGAGGCAACCGGCCGCAGCGAAGCGCTGCGGAGGCTGGTCACGCAGTCGCACGGGCGAGCCCGTACGCATCCGTCCTCTTGTAGGCAGGGGAGGGACGGCCTCCCAGGCACGCTGTTGAGTTCTCAATCAATCGGCCCTCCCTTCGTACTCACCCCCTCGGGCTTTCCTCCGGTGCGCCTGTCCGGAGCAGCCCAAAGAGGGCCCCTCCTGTCGCTCCGCTGAACTAGTTCTGCGGTGCGCTGTGACGATTAAGGCACGCTCTGGAGCGGGCGTCAATAGAACTAGTTCAGAGAGTCTGCGGCGTGCCCGATCGGTCCCGAAGTGATCCCGGCTATCCTTCTAGGACTAGTTCTGTAAGACTGGGGGCGCGTGAGGCACACATCGAGGGAGCCAGGCATGGAGGAGACCAAGGTTCCGAAGGTTCAGCGGCTAGCCGCTGAGCTTCGGACGAAGATTCGAGAGGGGGCGTACCCCCCGGGTTCTGCACTGCCGAAGGTTCGGGAACTCCAGGAATCCGCAGGTGTCGCCTACCAGACCGTCCGCGACGTGTACCGGGTGCTGGAAGACGAAGGGCTGATCATTTCTCGCAGGGGCGAAGGCACCTTCGTGTCTCCGATCCTCGGGAAGATCCACCGCGACGGAACGGGTCGCTACATCAAGTCGGCCCGAGAGGAGGCCGGCGCGCGCGGTGCGTTCGCGGCTGAGATTGCCAGGCTCGGGATGACGTCGAGCGCGTCCACCGTGATCAGCCGGGAGCGGCCGCCGAAGCGAGTTGCCCAAATCCTGGGCATCCACCACGCTGCGAAAGCTGTCGTCAGGGCTCGAGTCATGCGCGCTGATGCCACCGTCGTGCAGGTGGCGACCTCGTACTTCCCGGGCGATGTGGCGTTCGATACGCAACTTGAGCAGCAAGACACCGGGGACGGCGGCAGCAAGTCCCGCCTTGCTGAGCTCGGGTACCAGCAGACCCGTATCAGGGAGTCCGTGGACGTGCGGCCTCCTAGCAAAGAGGAAGCCGAGTCGCTTGGCGTTTCAGCCGACAGGCTGGTCTACGAGATCACCCATGTCGGCCTGACCGAGAGCGGCAGGGCCGTGGAAGTCTGCGTCCACGTCATGCCCATCACCCTCTGGTCACTCAGCTATGAGTGGCCCATCGACCAGCCCGCCGTCTGAGAGGAAAGACCGACGTGAGCAGCAACACCGCCATCGTCCGCGACGCCACTGAGCGCTACCGCACGGCGCGTCGCGAGGCCGGCGAAAGCCGTGGTGCGTTCGAGACCGAGATCAAGCGGCTCGGGGGCACTCCCCGTGTGGAAACCGCGATTCGTCGCGACACCGCGCCCTCTCAGGTCGCCGAACTCCTCGGTATCGAGCGCACAGATCAGACCGTGATCCGCGCCAGGCACATGTACGACGGTGACCGCCTGGTCCAGCTCGCCGACTCGTACGTACCCGTGGATGTGGCAGAGGCCGCGAGCATCGAGAACCCGGACCCGGGTCTCGGCGGCATCATCAGCCGGATGCGCGACGCGGGGTACGAGCAGACCGAAGCGATCGAAGAGATCACGCTGTACGCGGCGACCTCGGTCGAGGCAGAGGCGTTCGGCGTCGAGGTCGGCAGCAACCTGCTTCAGATCACGCACACCGGTTACACGAAGGCCGGTCGCGCCGTTGAGGTCACCGTCCACCGGCCCAGCCCCGGTTGGGTTCTGCGTTACAGCGCGCCCATTAGCTGATTTTGCGAATATCGACGGCCCGCACCATCGGTGCGGGCCGTCGCCGTTCCTGCGCCGCTGTTGGCTCCGCTGACATCGACAGCCACGTACGCCGGCACACGTCACGGACCCACACCCCTGCATGAGGCCACAGACTGCCGAGGTCAGGGGAGGCCTTGTGCACCCATCGGTGTCATCGTGCGTACGCATTTGGGCGTGAGTGCGTGTTAGCAACTCCGTTGACCCCCTCCCTGCATGAATGTAAATGTCCACAATGCGTCGACTGTGGGGAATGGGAAACTGTGAGCGGTTCCACTCCGAGCCCTACCCGGAACTTCGTCCGCGTACATGCCAAAGCTGTCTTCTCGGCCCTGGTGAGCGCCCTGATCGCCTTCCTGGCGTCACTCGCCACCGCGCTACAGGGAGAGAACACAGGGTTTGGCACCATCACGGACGGTCAATGGGTTACTGCCGTGCTGGCCTTCTTTGTTGGGCTCGGGGTTACCGGTCAGGTGACCAACAAGACCGAAAACAAAGATCCCTTGCTTTGACATCAACACCTGACATCAACAGCCACGCACACCCGCACACAGCGGTGGCCCGACAACGGTCCACGAGCGTGGACTGTCGGTGCTGAATGGCTGGTCGGCGTCATGCGCATTCGGAGTGAACGCGCCTACGGATCAGAAGGTTGCAGGTTCGAATCCTGCCGAGTGCACACGGGTCAAAGGCCCCGCCGGTTCATCCGGCGGGGCCTTTGACGTGAACGGGTGACGTCAACGCCACGGAACGGGCTGTTCAGCCGCCGAGGATGCCGTTAGGCAAAAGCGTGCTGATGGCGTTACCGCTCTGGACGCCCGACAGGATGTTGCTGACCTGCGGGAGCAGGCTCTCCAGAAGACCGGAGCCAGCGGCCGGGGCCAGAGCGTCGGCAGCTTGGGCGCCCACGACGCCGACGATCAAGAGTCCCGCTGTGAGACCGGCGACTGTCGTCGTGCGTACCGTGATCCGCCGCGCGGTGGTGAGGGTGGCCATCTTTCCTCCATGTGGTTGCAGGTCGCCGGGCGTCGACCGGCCAACCTGATCAACCTGACAACTGTGGGGCGCGCCACGGGTTACTCCGGACTTCGGCTGACTCTCAGACCCGGGTCCGGGCGTGGCCCTGATCCGGGTGGCCCGGGGCGGGCTGTCACTTGGTCGGCGCGGGTGGCCTTGACCAGGGTCAGGCAGGCTTCGCGGGTCCAGCCGGGGCCGGTCGCCCCGGCTGCGTCCGTGACGGCGAGCAAGGGTTTCCCACACGTCCTCCGGACGGTCGGTGACCCCGTCGGGGTGTCCGCCCCTCGGGTTCCTCCTCGCCCGCAGGGGACGCCGGCTGCTCATCGCGGGGGTCTTGTGGCCAAGGCAATTGCCAACGTAAAAGTCCGTTTCGGCTGCCGGCGATCACGGCGGCATTGCGCATCACCGCCAACCCTCGTGCCATGGCAACCTGCGTGCCGACACACCCGTTTGGACCCGGAGGTACACCGCGCGTGGCGGCGAAGACCAATCCCACTGTCAGGAGACGCCGTCTCGGCGCCGAGCTGCGCCGGCTCCGCGTGCTTCGTGGGTTGAAGAGCACAGAAGTGGCCGAGCGGCTCATGGTCTCTCAGCCCAAGATCAGCCATCTGGAGAACGGCAACCGTGCCATCAGCCCCCGTGATGTGCGCGACCTGTGCGTGATCTACGAAGTGACGGACCAGCAGGTCATCGACTCCCTGATGGAGATGGCCAGGGAATCCGGTGAGCGGGGCTGGTGGCACCCGTATGGCGAACTCTCCGGCAGCGTCTACATCGGCCTGGAGACGGACGCCGCTTCCCTGCACATCCACGCGCCCATGATGGTGCCCGATCTGCTGCAGACCCCTGGCTACGCCCAGGCAGTCATCGGGGAAACCATCCCTCGGCTGTCTGCCGAACAATCCGCCACGCAGCTCAAGGTGCGGCTGCGCCGCCAGCACCGGATCTACGACCTGGCCTGCCCGCTGCGCCTGTGGGTGGTCATCGACGAATCGGCCCTGCGCCGAGTCGTCGGAGGCCCGGACGTCATGCGTGAACAGCTGGAGCACGTGAAGGCACTCAGCGCGGAGTCCCACATCACGGTGCAGGTCCTTCCCCATACGGCCGGCGCCCATCCGGGTCTGTCAGGGCCGTTCACCATCCTGCGGTTCGCCGACAGTCCCGAGGCGGGGGTGGTGCACATGGAGCGGTTCGGCAGCGATCTCTGCCTGGAGAAGCCGTCCGACGTGCGGCACTACCACGTGAGGTACAGCCACCTCCAGGCGCAGGCCCTCACCCCGGACAGCAGCCGCGACTTCATCACCGACATCGCCAGGACGTACGTCGACGCGCCGATCCCGTCCTGAGCGACCTCGCGTACGGACCACGGGGCAGCGGCAGGCTTCGATGAGGGAGCCGGCGGACGGTCGGCGGGCTCAATCGAGGGTGGCGAGGTGATGGGCGTCGCCGCCTCGCCACTCGATGAGGAAGATGGTCGCGTCGTCGGTCGTGGTGCCGCCGCGTTCCCGTTTCAGGGCGTGGGAGAGCGCTCGTACCACGGCCCGTACCTGGGGGCGGTCGCGGAGGATCCGATTGGTCCACTCGATCAACTGTTCCTCACCGAACTGTTCTCCACCGGCCTGGTGCTCCTCGAACAGGCCGTCGGTGAAGCACAGCAACCGGTCCCCGGGTTGCAGCATCCGCTCGCTGACCACCGGCTCCTCACCGCCGAAGCCGACCGGCAGCGTGGTCGGACTCTCCAGCCGGTCCACCACTGCGCGGTCACGGATCAGGAAGGGAGCCGGGTGGCCGGCGTTGACCCACTGCAGCCGGCCTGTGGTGACGTCGAGGATCATCATCTGAGCGGTGACGAAGTGGTCGGAGCCGAACTGCTCATTGATGGCCCTGTCCATGAACGCATACACCTGGGACAGATCCGTATGGGCCCGTCGCGTGTGGCGATAGGCGCCGATGGCCACCGTCGCCATGGTCGCCGCGTCCAGTCCGTGGCCCATCGCGTCGATCATGGCCACGTGCAGGATGTCGCCGTTGAGGGCGTAGTCGAAGCTGTCGCCGGCCACGTCGTAGGCGGGCTCCAGGATGCCGGCCACCTCGACCTGCGGCACCGTCATCGACAGCGGGGGCAGCAACGACCACTGGATCTCCGCGGCCACACTCATCGGGGCACTGCGGCGGGCCTGGAAGAACTGGTCGGTGTAGGCGTCCTTGGTGACGATCATGTCCGCGACCAGGCCGGCGAGTCTGCGCAGCAATCGCCGGTCGTCGTCATCGACGCTGTCCAGGGTGACGGCCATCACCCCGATCTGGTCGCTGCCGTCCAGCAGCGGCAGGTACATCCGCACACTGCCGGCCTGTGGCACCTCCACGGTTCTGCGGCTCAGGAACGCGTCGCCTGCGGGGGAGTTCTCGACCGGCTCGGGGCCGCCGAGCTTCAGCCTCCGGCCCGGCAGCGGCACCAGCAGCACCTGCTCGTAGTCCTGCAGGAGGATGGAGACGTCCCGTCCCCCGACCCTGGCCACCTCTTCCGCGACGAGTGGGGCGATCAACTGCGGCGGCATCTCGTGGGCGCGGTCCAGCAGCACTCCCAACAGCCGTTCGCCGAATCCCTCCGACCGGTCCACCCCGACCCGGTCCGGCTGCCGCCCACCGTCCGTCATCGCTGTCTTCTTTCCTTCGTCCCGGACAGGGGGTATCACGGAGTGGCGGCGAGCAGCGCGGCACGACGCAGTCGACCGGCACAGGCTCGCATCGCCGACCGGCGCGACGAGCCGATTACGCCATGGGGCGGCATGTCGCCCCGAACACAGGTCACCGCAAGAGCCTTGGGCGGCTGGGGGTGGGGCGGGGCCGGGGCGGGAGCACGTCGACCGATGAGCGGGCCAGGTCAGGGAAACCGGTCTTGATGGAACGGGCCGGCGGTGGCCATGGAGCGGAGCGGATCATGCACTGCTCCCAGCGGCGGTGTCCGTCGTGCTTCAACGACCCCGGCGTAGAGACACCGGGGTCGCCCTTACGGGCCGATCGCACGTGAGCGTGTGCCGACCCGCTTTCATGGTAGCCCTGGTGCACATTCAGGGCATATGGCGCTTTTCGGTTCTCGTCGGTCAGGTTTCGTCGGTCTGCGTACGGCCGTTTCCGGAGGACCGACTGGTGATCAGCCAGGAGCGTGCAGGCTCGGCTGCGCGAGCGGTGTCCACCGTGAGGTGGAGGCGGGTTCCGCCGGCCACCGTGCCGACGGGATAACTGCGCTGCTCCGACGAGGCGAAGCAGCGGCGGAGAACCTCCGCGACCTGGCGCGCGGCTTCCGGGGACGAGGCGACGAGACGCACGTCGACGTTCCCGGCAGGGGGCGGGTCCGGTGACTCCACGGCGTGAAGCCGTTCCTGCCCGCTCACGGCTTCCCTCGGAGAGCGGGCCGCGTCATCCGCGGTGCCGCCCTGCTCGGCGTCGTCGACAGCGGGCGACGCGGAAGGCTTCGCCGCTCGTCGGTTCTTCGCCCACAGGCGGCCGGTTCCCGGCAGCGCCTCGCTGTAGTGGTACGCCGCGATCCTTGCGTCGTGCTGCGCGTTGAGCTGATGGATCAGGACGATTCCCATGGCGATCACGGCGATGATCAGTACCGCTGTGACGACGATCTCCACGTCCTCACCTCCCTCGGGCCGAGCGCGCCGGGGCGGTCCTGTTCGGTGGGGGTCGTACCTCCGCTGGTCGCGGTCATGGCGCGAACCTGTCCCCGGGCTCGTCCTGGACGTTCCGGTCCTGTCGCTCGCCGAGAACGGCACCGGCATGGAAGTCGGTGCGCGAAGTGCTCCCGGTACTTCGACCCTACTCCGCCCGAAGCCCCTGTGGGTGCGGGTGACCAGCCGTTCTCACGGGCGGTGCGCCGTCCGGGTCGCCGTGCGGGGACGTCGCCTCGATACCGGGCACCGTTTGCCGCGCCTCCGGCTGGGTGATCACTCGTCCTCTCCGGACAGCGCCCTTGGAGCGGGGCCGTGCGGGGCCGTGCGGGCCGTGCGGGGGAGGAGCACAGGGGGCGACGGTTTCCCCGCCGACGGCACGGGTCGTTCGGCGCGGCCCGGGAGTAGGCTCGAAGCACCGAGGATATTCCGCGCACCGGCTTCCATGCCCGTGTCGTTTTCGGCGATCGCATAGGCCGGGCCGACCGCGGTCGGCCCGGGGCAGGGTTCGCGTCATGACTGCGACCATTTCCCTCTCGCCGATACTCGATGATCGGCTGTCCTCCACCACTTCTTCCTCTCCCCGCCTGTCGCTGGCCCCCGTCGGTGCCGCGCCGGCTCTCCTGGACGGCGCATGGTGGCCCCGTTCCCGCGACCTGGCTGCGGAACTGCCGATCCTGACAGCGGTACTTGATCCGCTGTGGGGGCGGATCACCAGGGTCACGGTGAACCCCACCCAGTGGCCGGTCCTCCCGCGCAAGGTGCCCGTCGCCGGTCACGTCGTGAAGGTGGGCTGGTTCCTGGCCGAGCAGGACACGCACGAACTGCTGCTGCTCTCCTACCGCACGGGCCGCTGGAACCTGCTGGTGGTTCCGCCGTGGACGGACCCCGTCATGGCCTCCTGGCTGATGGCCGCCGCGAGTGACCCACGGGGCACGTCGACCGCGAGCCGGTTGATGGAGGAGGCCGCCGTACGCCTGCGGACGGCGCCCGAGACCGACCGCGCCAGGGACGAGACCGACCGCGCCAGGGAAGCGGTCTGGGACTCGGAGGGAGGGCAGGGGGCCCGCGTTCCGGCCGCGCGTCCGCGGATCCCGGGAGTCATGGCCGAGGGCGGCGTCGAGCCGTCGCACCCGTCGCGGCCCGGTCCTCTGCTGATGGGGATGTGAGGACCATGGAGACCTTCGTGACCCTGGTCGCCGTCATGGTGACGATCGCTCTGGGTGTGCTCATCGTCCACCTGGCGAACCGGCAGCACGCGATCGCACCGCCGCCTTCCGCCAGGACCGCCCCTGGGGCGACCTGGCGGAGACGCAGCACCTGGCGGAGACGCAGCACCTGGCGGAGGCGCAGCACCTGGAAGGGAATGAGGTGAGTTCCCGTGATCCCGACGATGCCCCTGCTCCCGGTCGGGCTTCCGGCGGACACCGGCAGGGAGCCGATGCTCCCCGGCACCGCGGTCCTGCGGATGGAGACGACGCCCCGGCGCTCGGGGACGTTCGACGGCGCGTGGTGGCCGCGTTCACGTGACCTCGGGGGTCAACTGTCAGGACTGCTCGCCGTGTTGAGCGCCCGGCTGGGTCCACTCGCCCGTGTCGGCCTCGATGCGGGCGCCTGGGACGAGAGGCCGGGCCGGCTCGTCGTCGACGGTCGTACCGTCCGCATCGACTGGTCCGCCGTCAGCGACGACACCATGATCGTCACTCGGGGCGACCAGGACCACTTCTTGTTCCTGGTGATCCCTCCGCAGACGGCTCCCTCGCAGGCTCGCGCCGCGATGGCCATGGCCGTACGGGACGACAACGACGCCTCGGCCGAACGGATTCTCGCCACCACCGGCGTCACCCCCGCCGACCGGACGCCCGTACTGCCCGGCGCTCCCGGTCGGTAGCCCGGCCGGTCGCACCTCGCGGGTTCGGTGCCGGAGGTCGCGCGCTCGGGGCGACGTAGGTGGAACAAGCCGACTCGGCGGCCCGCGACGCCTTCATGTCGTGGGGCCGGCAGGACATCGGGCTGGTTCGACAGCCGTCCGACCGGCAGTCTCTGCGGCCGTCGGACCCGTGGTGCTCCGAGCCCCGGTCCTTCCCCTCGGGCTCGAGCCGCATACGGACGCACACCCGGACGGTCTCGCCCACGAGAACCGCCTCCAGAGGCCCGGCTGAGGAACACCGCCCGTGCGGCGCCCGGCGTGGGCCATTCGGCTCCCCGGGCGCCGCCCGTTCGAAACCGACGCAGAGCCGGGATCACGAATCTCATGATTTACACAGCACTGTGCGCTGTCTGAATGAGGGGCGATTTTCCCCTGCCTGGTCATGCAATCGCGGAGATATTGCTGCGTAATATGCGGCGGCAGCGACACGGCATCCCGGGTGATCAATAGGGCCCGGTACGCCACTGCCCCCACAGGAAATGGCCTTTTGATGAAGCTGAAGATCCCTCAAGCGGCTGACCGCCGTACCCTGTCCGGCGTGCTGGCCTCCGCCCTCGCCGCGACCATCGCCACGGTTCTGGTCGCCCTGACGCCGACTCAGGCACTCGCCATCGCCACGCCGGTGCCGCTGGCCACGGCCGCGAGCTTCTCCGTTCTGGCGGGTCAGGGAGTCACCAACACCGGCCCCTCGCTGATCAGCCACGACCTCGGCACGCACCCGAACCCGGCCATCTCCGGATTCCCGCCCGGCCAGGTACTCGGTGCCGTGCACGCCGCCGACGCCGTCGCGCTTCAGGCCAAGGCCGACCTGGTCACGGCGTACAACAACGCGGCCGGCCAGGCCACGGACTTCGCCCTTCCGGCGGCCATCGGCAACGGACAGACGCTGCTTCCGGGAGTTCACACCGCTGTCTCCGGCGTCGGACTCACCGGCGACCTGATCCTGGACGCCGCGGGCAACCCGAACGCCGTCTGGGTGTTCCAGATCCCCGAAGCCCTGACGACGGCGACCTCCAGCCGGGTGCTCCTGACCAACGGGGCTTCGGCGTGCAACGTGTTCTGGCAGGTCGGGAGTTCCGCCACCCTCGGCACCACGTCCACCTTCGTGGGCACCATCATGGCTCTGACCTCGATCAGCGTGACGACGGGGACGAACATCGAGGGGCGGGCACTGGCGCGCAACGGCGCCGTGACGCTCGACAACAACCGGATCTTCCTCGGCGGGTGCGCCACCCCCGCCACCGGCGGAACGACGACGGGAACGACCACCGGCACCACGACGGGCACCACCGCGGGAACGACCACCAGCGGCGGGCTCCTCGGTGGCGGCCTCGTCAGCGGAGGCCTCCTGGGCGGGCCGATCGTCGGGACCGGCGGCACCTCGGGCAACGTGGCCGGCAACACGGCCGGGAACACCGCCGGTAACTCGTCCGGAAACACTGCCGGCAACACCGCCGGGAACACCGGAAACACCGCGGGCAACACCGCAGGGAACACCAACGGCGGACAGGGCGCCGGCGGGCACGACCATGCGCCGGGCGGACCGCACCACGAGGGCGGGCCCGGCAACCACGACCACGGCCAGGGGCAGGGGCAGGGTCAGGGTCAGGGGCAGGGTCAGGAAGGCCATGGCCAGGGTCAGTACGACCACCACGGCAAGCACGACCACGACAAGGATGACCAGGGCGACCACCACGACAAGGACGACCACGGCAAGGGCGACCACGGCATGCAGTCCGACGAGAACTACGGCTACGACGGGGTGCCGAAGGGCTACCAGGGCTAGGCGGCGCACGGCGGTCAGTCCGCTCACCGGATGACGGCGCGCGGCGGAAGTCTCAACGAGTCCGCCGCGCGCCGTCGGTGGCAGTCAGCGAGAAGCCGGGCGCGAACAGCTGATGGAGAAGGCAGGTAGGCGGTGTCGAGCGGAATCGACTCAGCGGACGTGGAGGAAATCCAGCAGTCCGACTCCGGTCCGGCCACACGGGAGTTTCCTCATGCCATGGCCACTTCCCCCGGGTTACCGAGAAGGGCCCGTGCACTGAAAGCAGGGCTGTACACCGCCGTGGCATTGTGTCTGGCAGCGAGTCTTCTCCACGTGGTTCTGGTGTTCCTCCACGTGGCGCCGGCCAACACCGTCTCGAAACGTTACAGCCCGCTGATCAATGCATGGGTATATCCGTTCTTCGAACAGAACTGGCGGCTTTTCGCTCCGGATCCCGAATCCGTCAACCGGCAGATTCTGGCGAGAACCGCGAAGACCGGCTCCGACGGATCGGTTCAGGTGAGTCCTTGGTTCGACCTGACCGCCGTGGACCGTTCAGCGGTCGAGCATCAGCCGTTCCCCAGCCACACCGCACAGAACATGCTGCGTCGCGCCTGGGCCGGCTACGTCGACTCGCACGGAGGAGACGACAAGGCGCGCACGGAGCGCGCGCTGATGATGCAGAAGTACCTGAGCGACATCGCCGCGGACCGGGCCGCCGCCCGCCAGGACGGCACCTTCGACTTCGTTCAGCTCCGTGTCGTGACGCTGCCCATCCCCGTGCCGGGACCGGCCGCCGGCAATCGCCCGCCCACGCCGGTGGAGAACCGGCTCCTGCCCTGGTGGAAGGTGACCCGCCGTGGAAACTGAGGCACCGAGGACCTCGTCCGCCGGCGTCGTCCCGCGGCTCGCCGAGCGGCTCACCGCCGTGTGGGCCCTCCTGACCGGCCGCCCACTGTCCCTGTACGGGGCGTCGGTGCTGCGCATCGGCTACGGACTGCTCTACCTGATCTTTCTGCTGCGCGAGTTCCCGCATCGTGACGAGATCTGGGGTCCCGGATCTCCGTGGACGCCCGCCCTGGCACACCAGCTCTTCGAGCAGACGGGCTGGTTCAGCGTTCTGGCCCTGTCCGACAGCCGCGCCTACTTCGAACTCTGCTACGCGCTGGCGCTGGTCACGGCCGCACTGTTCCTGCTGGGCTGGCGTACTCGTGCCGTGTCGGTCCTCTTCGCCCTCGTCGTGACCTCGTTCCACAGCCGGGCGATCTTCATGACGGACGGGGGCGACAATCTGGTCCTGCTGACGTCTCTCTACCTCGTCCTCACCTCGTGCGGCCGGCGCTGGTCCCTGGACGCGCGCAGAGACCGGCTGAAGACGCTTCGCGCGGCCGACGCGCCGGCCGCGGTGAGGAGCCACTTCGCCCGGCAACTCCGTGACGCCCGCACCACGTTGGTCACGGTGGTGCACAACTGCGGCATGTTCCTGATCGCGGCGCAGGTCTGTTTCCTCTACGGTTCAGCCGGCCTGTACAAGGTCCAGGGAGCCTCCTGGGGCGGCGGCACCGCGCTGCACTACGTGCTGAACCTCGAGCTCTTCCGGCCCTGGCCCGCCCTCTCCCACTTCGTGGACGAGCACACGCTCGTGGTCGCCGTCGCCGGCTACCTGACCGTGCTCCTGCAGGTGGCCTTCCCGTTCGTGCTCTTCGGCAGGCTCAAGTATGCCGTCCTGACCATGCTGCTGGGCATGCACATCGGCATCGCCGTGCTGATGGGGCTGCCTCTCTTCTCCGGAGCGATGATCGTCGCGGACGCCGTGTTCCTTCCCGACCGCTTCTACGCTTTCCTGCCCCACCTCTGCCGACGCGCGCTGCGGCGGACGGACGGCAGCCGGTCGGCGCCCGGACCAGCGGCACGCCCCGGAGCCGTACCTGCGCAAGGAGGGCCGGGCGGCGCACCCGGCTCGAAGCATCGAGTCGTGCTCCCGGCGGGGCGGGAAGACACCACGCCTGCCGCCGAGCCCGCGCCCTCCAGGCCTCCCTTGACAACGGCCGACTGACCCCGCCACGGCGACACGGCGACAGGACCTGCGGCGGAGCGAGCCGCCTGAAGCAGCAGAGAAGCCGCCATAGGCGAGGAGCCAATCTGCACCGGCTCGGTCGGCCGTCCGGTCGTCCGGTCGTCCGACTGTCCGGCCGTCCGTCGTCCGGTCGTCCGGCCCTCGTGACCCCAGACGAACTCCCCTGCCCTCGCGCGGCGGCGGGACGCCTGTGTGGGTGAGGCCGTTCATAGTCGAGGGTGATGGCCGGGGAATCATATTTCTGATCGGAGGTCTGAGCGGAAAAGTCGCTCTGCTCATAAGGTGCGGAGTGCGTGAATGACATTAATGACGAAAGGCTCTCCCCAGTAATTCCCTTCACGGCGGTGTCACTCATTTGCCGCGCATCCGGAGGAGAGGTGCCGCCGTTAGCGGAATATGACGAAAGCAAGGGCGCAGAGTCTTCCTCGACGCAACGCGAGGATGGATAATCTGACTGCGGTCCATGATCTGGCAATGGGGAAATGTAGCTTTTCGCCCGGTGTGACATACTCCGCGGTCGCGGCGCAGGGCGTCGTGATCGAAGACGGTGTGTGGGCCGAGCGTCAGGCTGCCGAGCCGCTGCTCCGCGAGTTCCTCGCCCTGCTGGAGGGCATCAAGAAGGAACTCGATTCGCGGTGGAACGGCCAGGAACGCTCCGGCCGGCCGTGACGTGGACCTCGCCCGACGGGCGCATTCCTGTGAATCATGACTACGGGGAACCCGCCTTCGCGCGGCGTGAATGGTATTCCGACGCGTACTCCTACGGGCCGGGCACCGGATGGAACGGCGTACCTGCCGACAGCGTGCACACGGGGGTTCCCACGGCCGCGCCCGACCCGGGCTGGGATCCGGTGGAGGAACTCGCCTATCTCATGCAGGAGGCTGTCACGGCGGAGCAGGCGGCCAGGGTGCCGCCGCCTCGCGGCGAGTCCGCGCCCGGCGGTGACTTCATCGACCCGATGGAGAGCCTCGCGCAGATCACCGCTCAGGTGCCGCCGCCCCGCAACTCCGCGGCCGGCCATCGCAAGATTGCCGCCCGAAAGCTCCGGCTCAAGTGGCTGCAGACGGGCAGTTTCGTGATCGTGGCACTCGTTGCCGTCATCGTGGCGATGGTCAGCGTCTTCGGCGGCATGGTGGCTTACAGGCCTCTGCAGAACATCACGTCCGGAGGGGACCACGGAATGGTTCCGTCGTGGCCTCTCCTCGTGTACGGCCCCTGGATGGTGGCCTCTCTCTCCATCCTCCGGACCGCTCTGCACCGGCGTCGAGCCGTCCACTCGTGGTTCATCGTCCTGCTCTTCTCCTCCGTCGCGATAATGCTGTGCATCGCGCAGGCGGACAGAACCTTCACCGGAATCGCCGGGGCTTCCCTGCCGGCCCTCGCGTCCCTCGCCTGCTTCCAGCAGCTCGTCCGGCAGATCACCCTGACCCTGCCACCGCGGCAGACCACGCGCCGGCACCGCCAGTAGCCGCCGAGCGGGCCGGGGGCGGGATGTCGTCTCTACGGGGATTCCCGGCGACCGGTGTTCGCGGCGGAGCCGGGCGGGAGGACTACGGGCAGGAGCTGGGGACGTCTGGCGGTACGGCCGTCGCCGGAGGACTGGCCGCGCAGACGGCGTCCGAGCCAGGGACCGAGGTGGGCGGCCGCCCAGCGCAGTTCGGCTTCCGCGGCCTGCCGACGCGAGGGGACCCGCTGTGGCGGGAGGGGGAGGGTCCAGGCGTCGTCGGTTCCGGGCAGGCGGATGGCCTGGGCGAGGGCTGCGGCGATCCGTTCATGGCCCAGGGAGCTGGCGTGCAGGCGGTCCGCGGTCCACATCCGCGGGTCGGTGGTGACGGCCTGTCGGCCGGTCTCGGCGACCGTGACCCCGTGGCGGGCGGCGGCGGCGCGGATGCGGGTGTTGAGGTCGAGGACGCGGGATCTGACGGGCCGGGCCAGAGGCATGATCTTTCCGACGTCGGGGAAGGTCAGCGTCAGCACGCGGGTCCCGGCGGCCGTGAGCGCGGCGAACATCTCCTCCAGGTGGCCCGCGACCTCCGTGGCGTCGTACCGGGGCCGGAGCAGGTCGTTGACTCCGGCGACGACGGTCGCCAGGTCGGGGCGCAGGGCCAGGGCGGGCCCCAGCTGTTCGGTGCGGACCTGCCCGGCGGTGCGTCCTCGTACGGCCAGATTGGCGTACTGGAGACCGGGGTTGACGGCTGCGAGGTGCTCGGCGAGCCGGTCGGCGAAGCCGCGCAGGCCGACGGTGTCGTCTCCGTCGCCCAGTCCTTCGGTCTGGCTGTCGCCCAGGGCGACGTAGCGCAGGTAGTGCCCGCTCGGCATGAGTCGTCCGCCTTTCCCGCATGTCGCCGCGGCGAGGAACACCTCTTCGTCTTCCCTTTCGAGGTTACTCAAAAAAATGACTAGTCGCATCATTGAATAGGGAGAGAGGTGAAGGCGGCACGGGCCCGCGCTGGGGGTGCTCGTGGACGGCGTCGACGAAGTCGAAGGGGCCGGGGCGCCGTTGACGGTTGCCGGTCGTCCCGGAACGGCGCGGGGCGTCACTCGCTCGGGTCGTGCCGGAGGCGCAGCTCCTCGCGGTAGGCGTTGGCGAGGGCGGTCGCGCGGGTGAACCAGTCCGTGAGGACGGCGATCTCCTCCGGCGAGTAGTCGGCGAAGAGGGCGTTCAGGCGGACGTAGTGCGGCTCGTAGAGGGCGTAGGCCCTGGCCACCGCCGCGGGGACGGCCGCGACGCGGACCCGGCGCCGGTCCTGAGGGTCGGCACGGCGGGTGACGTAGCCGGCGCGTTCCAGACGGTTGAGGATGCCGGTCACCGCGCCGGTCGTGACCTGGACGCGGGCCGCGAGCTCACCGGCCGTGAGGAGGTTTTCGCCGGCCTGGAGGACGTAGGCGAAGCAGGTCAGGTCCGTGACGTTCAGGCCCAGGCGCTGGGCCATCTCCTGCTGCCCGATCATGCTGGTCGCGATGAGGTCGTCCATCGCCGAGAGTGCTTGGGCCGGGGTGGCGGCGGGGCGGGGGGACGGGTGGGGGGACGGAGGCGGCGGCTCGGGTGTCATCGCGGGGCCGGTTCCTCTCCGGGGTGTTCGGGTGCGTGGGCCGCACTGCGTCGGGCGGTGTCTCGGATGACCGCCGACAGTCGGCAGCCGAGGGTTGGCGGGTGAGGGCTGAGGGCTGAGGGCTGACGTGCGGGTGGCGGGTTCGTGCTGGGTCCTTGTTATCTGCTTTCCGTTTGTCTTACCTTGTAAGAGGTTTCCAACCTGAACTTCTTAGATGGTGAGGGATTCATGGCAGGGCATGGATACGACGAAGGGCACACGATCGCGGGATGGACCGGCGTGGCCATCGTGGCCGTCGGGGGTTCCGCGATGGGCGTCGGCGTGTGCGTCGGCTCGGCGCTCGCGCTGGTAGGCGGAGGCGTCGTCGTCGGGTTGAGCGCACTGGTCACCTGGGGTCTGCATCTCGCCGGGTGGGGCAAGCCGCCCGGGGTGCGCCCGAGGTCGGAATGGGGGATGCGGGTACGGGACCCGTGGGCCCGGGACGGCCACCCCGGGTGCGTCGGGTGCCGGCTCGCCGGGCGGGGGCGTCCGGCCGTCGCGGCGTTGTCGGCGGCGGGGCCTACCGTTGCGGGTGATGGCACAGGCATGGAAGTGCGCGGGGTTGCGGTGGTCGTCGGCGGAGGGGCCGGCGCTGATCTGGGACGGGGCCCGTCCTAGCCCGCTGACCTGGGGCAAACGGGTCTCGTTCGGTGTGGTGGCGGGCGGTGTGCGGCAGTGTGTCGGGGCTCGGGGGCACCCGTGTCCCGTGCGGGCCGCCGTGCCGGGGAGGAGCATGGGTGCCCGGTGCGAGGAGTGCGCGCGGCTGGACCGGGCGCACTCCGTCGCGGCGGACGGGATCGCCGACGACCCGCGCCCGTACCGGGTGTACCTCGCCTGGTTCGGGCCCGGGCTCGTCAAGGTCGGGATCACGGCCGCCGAGCGGGGGCCGGTGCGACTGCTGGAGCAGGGCGCCGTCTGCTTCAGCTGGCTCGGGATCGGGCCGTTGATGGCCGCCCGCCGCACCGAGGAACTGCTGCGGGCCGCACTGCGTGTCCCGGACCGTGTCCCGTACGCCGTCAAGCGGGCGGTGCGGTCGGCGCTGCCCGCGGGGGAGGAGGAACGGGCGGGTGAGCTGCGTGAGGTGTACGGCCGGGCCGTGCGACTGGGCGGCTGGCCGGAGTCGTTGGAGCGTGAGCCGTTCCAACCGGTCGATCACGTACGGGCCTTCGGGCTCGCCGAAGCACCGGCTGCGCTCGGCGAGGTGAGCGAACTCGTGCCCGGCGGCTCGGTGAGCGGCGAGCTGGTGGCGGCCGCCGGGCCCGACCTGCATCTGGCCGTCGACCTGCCCTCGGCCGCCCGTCCGCCCTCGGTCGCCGAGCTTGCTTCCGCCGCCGACCCTCGTCCCGCCGGCCGGCGTGGAGTCGTCGTGCTCGACACACGGTTGATGCGGGGGTGGCGGCTGGTTCCCGCGGGGGGCGACGAAGTGAGCTTCCCGGTCCGGCAGTTCAGGGTGGCCGAGCATCGCCAGGACGGCCTGTTCTGACGCGCGCGGCCCCGACGGGTGTGGCCCTGGTGGGCGCGGCCCCGACGGGCGTGGCGCCGCGTAGGTTCTCGGTGCACCGCGAAACTGTGCGTCGTCCAGGTGGATCACCGCCGGGCTGCCCTATCGGGCTTACGACGCCGCTTTCGGAATGCGCCCCCAAGGGTTTCCCAGGTGCTCCCTGAGAGGCGCCTGTGCGTTTCTCAGGCAATTCACAGACAAGTGAAAGAGTGCTCTCAGCAGGCCCCGACAGGGTGGCCACCATGACCACGACCTCGCCCCAGGGGCGCACCGAACTGCTGAGGCCGGACGGGAGCCCCGTCCGCGTGCTTGTGGTGGACGACGAGCTGTCGATCACCGAACTGCTCTCCATGGCCCTGCGCTACGAGGGATGGCAGATCCGGAGTGCGGGAGACGGCACCGGTGCCATCCAGACCGCTCGGGAGTTCCGCCCCGACGCCGTCGTGCTCGACATGATGCTGCCGGACATGGACGGTCTGACGGTCCTGGGGCGGCTGCGGCGTGAGCTGCCGGACGTCCCGGTACTGTTCCTGACGGCCAAGGACGCCCTGGAGGACCGTATCGCCGGTCTCACCGCCGGCGGCGACGACTACGTCACCAAGCCGTTCAGCCTCGAAGAGGTCGTGGCCCGGCTGCGGGGGCTCATCCGGCGTTCCGGCGCGGCCGACCGGCGGTCGGACTCCGTCCTCGTCGTCGGCGACCTGACCCTCGACGAGGACAGTCACGAGGTCTCGCGGGGCGGCGACAACATCCATCTGACCGCCACCGAGTTCGAGCTGCTGCGCTTTTTGATGCGCAACCCGCGGCGGGTGCTGAGCAAGGCGCAGATCCTGGACCGGGTGTGGTCGTACGACTTCGGCGGTCAGGCCAACGTCGTCGAGCTGTACATCTCCTACCTGCGGCGCAAGATAGACGCCGGCCGCGAGCCGATGATCCACACCCGGCGTGGGGCCGGCTACCTGATCAAGCCCGCCGTGTCATGAGCGGACGACGACGACCGCGTCCGCGGATGAGACGAGCGGGGAAGCCGCGCACCCTGCGGACCCGGCTCGTCGTCGTGTCCGTCACCCTGATCGCCGTGGTCTGCGCGGTGATCGGCACGGTGACCACTCTGGTGCTGCGGGACCACCTGTACGGGCAGCTGGACGGGCGACTGGGCGAGGTCGCGGCGCGTGCCGCGCCCCACGGCGACTTCGACGGGCTGCCCGGCCGGGCGAAGAACGACGCCGGCACGCCCAGCCGGCCACAGGGCCAGAGGCAGCCGCTCACGCCCGCTCAGTTGGTCCAGGGCCCCCAGTCGGACAGCACCATCGCGGCCATGGTCGTGAACGGCACCATCACCGAGACCGCGCGCGGCGTGAAGTCGCAGGACTTCTCGATGAACAGCAAGAAACTCACGACAGCCCAGAGCAAGGTGCTCAACTCCGTTTCCCGGGACGGGAAAACGCATACCGTGACGATTCCCGGTCTGGGCGACTACCTCGTCACGTACGCGAGCAACGACACCTCCGCCTACTACGTGGCCATCCCCACGGCCGACGTCGACAACACCATCAACACCCTGATCATCGTCGAGATCAGCCTCACCGTCGCCGGTCTCGTCGCGGCCGGTCTCGCGGGCATCGTCATGGTCAACGTCGCCACCCGCCCCCTGCGCAAGGTCGCCGCCACCGCCACCCGCGTCTCCGAGCTGCCCCTGCACACCGGCGAGGTCAACCTCAGCGAGCGGGTGCCGGAGTCCGAGACCGATCCGCACACCGAGGTCGGGCAGGTCGGCGCGGCCCTCAACCGGATGCTGAACCACGTCCACAGCGCGCTGCACGCCCGCCAGGAGAGCGAGATGCGCGTCCGGCAGTTCGTCGCGGACGCCAGTCACGAGCTGCGGACGCCCCTCGCCTCCATCCGCGGCTACGCCGAGCTGACCCGGCGCGGACGCGAGGAGGTCGGGCCCGACACCAGGCACGCGCTCGGCCGCATCGAGTCCGAGGCCGGCCGGATGACCTTCCTCGTCGAGGACCTGCTGCTGCTCGCCCGGCTCGACGCGGGCCGCCCACTGCAGTTCGAGCAGACCGACCTCGTCCCCCTGGTCATCGACACCGTCAGCGACGCCCGCGCCGCCGGACGCGAACACGTCTGGCGCCTCGAACTCCCCGACGAGCCCGCCCTGGTGTCGGCCGACTCGGCGCGGCTGCAGCAGGTCCTCGTCAACCTGCTCGCCAACGCCCGCACGCACACCCCGCCCGGCACCACCGTCACCGCACGCGTGCAGCGGCGCGGCCCGTGGCTGTGCGTGGACGTCCAGGACGACGGTCAGGGCATCCCGCCCGACCTGCTCCCGCACGTCTTCGAACGGTTCGCGCGCGGCGACTCCTCGCGCTCCCGCGCGTCCGGCTCGACCGGCCTCGGCCTCGCCATCGTGCAGGCTGTCGCGACCGCGCACGGCGGCGCCGTGACCGTCGACAGCGTGCCCGGACAGACGGTGTTCACCGTGCACCTGCCCATGCTCGGCCCGACCCCGCCCCAGCCCGCCCCCGAAACGAACTGGCAACTCGACTCACAGGTCGAGCACAGTGCCACCACATGGGTGCGACAGGGCGCCTGACGAGAGTCGACGACATGCGAACCGACTCTTCTCCCGGCACCCTGCCGGCGCGGGAGCACCTCCCGGCCGCCACAGCCGGTACGCCTGTCCTGGACGTAGTGATCCCCGTCTTCAACGAGGAGAAGGACCTCCAGCCATGCGTCCAGAGACTGCACGACCATCTGACGCGTACGTTCCCCTACTCCTTCCGCATCACCGTCGCGGACAACGCGTCGACCGACACGACCCCTTCGGTGGCACGCCGACTGGAGGCGCGGATCCCCCAGGTGCGGAACGTCCGGCTCGAGCAGAAGGGCCGCGGCCGAGCCCTGCGGACCGTCTGGTCCGCCTCGGACGCCCCGATCCTCGCGTACATGGACGTGGACCTGTCCACCGACCTCAACGCGCTGCTTCCGCTGGTGGCGCCGCTCATCTCCGGTCATTCCGACCTGGCGATCGGCTCCCGGCTCGCCCGTGACTCGCGGGTGGTGCGCGGGCCGAAGCGGGAGTTCATCAGCCGCGCCTACAACCTGATCCTGCGCGGCTCACTGCAGGCCCGCTTCTCGGACGCGCAGTGCGGGTTCAAGGCGATCCGGCGTGACGTCGCACAGATTCTGCTGCCCCTGGTGGAAGACACCGGCTGGTTCTTCGACACTGAGATGCTGGTGCTCGCCGAGCGCGCCGGCCTCCGTATCCACGAGGTGCCGGTCGACTGGGTCGACGACCCGGACTCCACGGTGCACATCGTGAAGACGGCGACCGACGACCTGAAAGGGGTGTGGCGCGTGGGCAAGGCCCTGGCCACCGGTTCGCTGTCCCTCGACCGGCTCCGCCGCCCGTTCGGCGACGACCCGCGCGACCGCGAGATCCAGGACGTGCCGGGAGGCCTGGCCCGTCAGCTGGTCGGGTTCTGCGTCGTCGGCGGTCTGTCCACCCTCTTCTACCTCGTTCTCTACAGCGGTTTCCGACAGTTCGGCGGCTCGCAGATCGCCAACGCGCTCGCCCTGCTGGTGTCCGCGGTCGCCAACACCGCCGCCAACCGGCGGCTCACCTTCGGAGTGCGGGGGCGCGGCGGGGCCGTCAAGCACCAGGCTCAGGGGCTGGTCGTCTTCGGCATCGGCCTGGCGCTGACCAGCGGCTCGCTCGTCGCGCTGAACGCGGCGACCTCCGATCCCGCGCATCTCACCGAGCTCGCGGTCCTCGTCGCGGCCAACCTCGCGGCGACGGTGCTGCGCTTCCTGCTCTTCCGCGTGTGGGTGTTCCCCGACCGGCGCGATGGCGAGGACGCGGCGACGACGACCGGCACCGCCGGCACCCCCGCCCCCGCCGGGACCCCCGCCGCTCCAGCGGGCTCGTCCGCAGCGACGTACCCGACCGCGGACGTCGGCCCGTCGACGACGCCTCCCGCGACGTACCCTCCCACCACGCCTCCCGCGACGTACCCGCCCACCACACCCCCGACGACGTACCGGACGACGACGTCCGCGCAGGCCGGTGACCACTTCGGCCCGCTGCCCCAGCGCTCGGGCCCGACGCAGCGGCCGGTCGCCCGTCCGCACGGCACCGCACGCCACGCGACCCGTTTCCGCGCCGGTGAATCCGCGGACGGCGCCTGGGCGGACCCCACCCTGCGGACGCAGCCGGTGCGCCCCCACGACACCGACCCGGGGGACGCCCGATGACCACCCACCTCGATCAGCCGGCGGCCGCCTGGGGCGCGCCGCCCGAGAGCTCCCCGACGTCCACGCGGGAAACCGTCGTCCCGGCCCCCGGCTCGGGTGAGCCGAGGCAGCCCCTGTTCCGCCGGCTGTGGCGGGGCCGCCCCGAGGACCCGCGCTGGGCCCGCCCGGCCTTCCTCGGTCTGCTGGCCGCCACCCTCCTCCTCTACCTCTACGACCTGAGCGCCTCCGGCTATGCCAACTCCTTCTACTCGGCGGCCGTCCAGGCCGGCAGTCAGAGCTGGAAGGCCATGTTCTTCGGCTCGCTGGACGCGGGCAACGCGATCACCGTCGACAAGCCACCGGCCTCGCTGTGGCCGATGGCGCTGTCGGTGCGGATCTTCGGCCTGAACTCGTGGGCTATCCTCGCGCCCGAGGTGCTGATGGGCGTCGGCACGGTCGCCGTCGTCTACGCCTCCGTGCGTCGCCGGTTCAGCCCCGCGGCCGGTCTGATCGCCGGCACGGTGCTGGCCCTGACCCCCGTCGCCGCGCTGATGTTCCGGTTCAACAACCCGGACGCGATGCTGGCCCTCCTGATGGCCGTGGCCTGCTACTTCACGGCTCGCGCGGTCGAGGACGGCCGGACGAAGTGGCTGGTGTGGGCGGGGGTCGCGATCGGCTTCGCGTTCCTCGCCAAGACCCTCCAGGCGTTCCTGATCCTGCCGCCGCTCGCGCTCGTCCACGCGGTCTGCGCGCCGGTGCCGGTGAGGAAGCGGCTTGGTCAACTGGCCGCCGCCACGGGCGCGTTGATCGTGTCCGGTGGCTGGTGGGTCGCGGCCGTCGAGCTGTGGCCGGCCTCCTCCCGCCCGTACATCGGCGGTTCGCAGAACAACTCCTTCCTGGAGCTGACCTTCGGCTACAACGGTCTCGGCCGTCTCAACGGCGAGGAGACCGGCAGCGTCGGCGGCGGTGGTGGCGGCGGGAACACCGGCCAGTGGGGCGAGACCGGCTGGGACCGGATGTTCAACTCCGAGATCGGCGGCCAGATCTCCTGGCTGCTGCCGGCCGCGCTGGTCCTGCTGGTCGGCGGTCTGGTGGCGACCCGGAAACTGGGGCGGACGTCGACGACCCGGGGCCTGTTCCTGGTCTGGGGCGGCTCCCTGCTGATCACCATGGCCGTCTTCAGTTACATGGCGGGCATCTTCCACCAGTACTACACGGTGGCCCTCGCCCCCTACATGGCGGCCGTGATCGGCATGGGCGTCGGCGTCCTGTGGGAGAAGCGGTCCGAGATCTGGGCCTCGCTCACCCTCGCGGCCTCGGTCGTGGCGGCGGCGGCCTGGAGTTACGTCCTGCTCAACCGCACCTCCGACTATCTGCCCTGGCTGAAGTGGCCGGTGCTGGTCGGCGGGCTGACCGCCGCGCTCGGCCTGGTCTTCGCGGGCCGCATCAACCGGCGGCTCGCCCTGGCGGCGGCCTCCGTCGGCCTCGTCGCCGCGCTGGCGGGACCGACGGCGTACACCGTCAGCACGCTGCAGCAGGGTCACACCGGCTCCATCGTCACCGCAGGTCCGGCCGGCGCCGGGATGATGGGCGGCGGCCCGGGCGGCGGCCGGGGCGGCTTCGGCGGCGGCATGCCCGGCCAGAACGGCAACGGCACCACGCAGAACCAGGGCCAGGGCCAGAACCAGGGCGGCCAGAGCCGGCAGGGCGGCGGCACCGGCGGCTTCCCCGGCGGCGGTCTGCCGGGCCAGAACGGCAACGGCACCACACAGCAGGGGCAGGGCCGGAACCAGCAGGGCGGCATGCCCGGCGGGCAGACCGGTGACGGCGGCGGCATGGGCGGTGGCGGTGGCGTCGGCGGCCTGCTGAACGGCGCGAGCGTCTCCGCCGAAGCCGAGAAGCTGCTGGAGACCGACTCCGGGAAGTACACGTGGGCCGCGGCGGCGATCGGCGCGCAGAACGCCGCGAGCTACCAGCTCGCCACGGGCGAGGCGGTGATGGCGATCGGCGGCTTCAACGGCACGGACCCGTCTCCGACGCTGGCGCAGTTCAAGCAGTACGTGGCCGACGGCGAGATCCACTACTTCGTCAGCAGCGGTTCCGGCGGCGGCATGGGCGGCAGCGGCAGTGGCACGTCCTCGCAGATCACCTCGTGGGTCGAGGCCAACTTCAAGAAGGTGACGGTCGGTTCGTCCACCTTCTACGACCTGACCCAGAAGGCGAGCGTTTCTGAGACGGATTCCTGAGACGGATTCCTGAGACGGTTTCTGCGAATGCTTCTGAGACGGGGCGGTGGCTCGGTGCCACCGCCCCGTCTCCGTCTTCCGGGACGGTGTGACCGCAGCCCCGGTGGGGACCGCACCGCTGCGGAGCGAGGGCCGCCGCTTAGCATCGTCCTCAGTGACCGGGAGTTCAGGAAGGTGCCGCGCGATGGCCGAGACCGCCAAGAACCCCGCCCCGCACACCAGCGTGTGGCTGGAGGGCAAGGCGCGTCGCCGCGGCCGTGGCGCGGGCAAGCCCTCCGGGCTCGACCGGGACCGGATCACCGAGGCCGCCGTGCGGCTGCTGGACGCCGAAGGACTGGCCGGGTTCTCCATGCGGCGGCTTGCGGCCGAGCTGAACGTGACGGCGATGTCCGTCTACTGGTACGTCGACACCAAGGACGACCTGCTCGAACTCGCCCTGGACGCCGCCTTCGGCGAGTTGGCGGAGCTGCTGCCCGATCCGGCGGACGAGGACGTGGACTGGCGCGACCAGCTGCGCGCACTCGCCCGGGCCTACCGCGACCTGCTGGTCCGGCATCCCTGGCTGTCGCCGCTGGCCGGCACGTTCCTCAACGTCGGCCCCGAACACCTCGCCTTCACCCGGGTCGTGCAGCGCGTCGTCCGCCGCACCGGCGTCCCGACGCGCGGCCTCATCGCGGCCGTCGCCGCCGTCTTCCAGTTCGTGTACGGGTTCGGCACCGTCGAAGGTCACTTCCTCGCCCGCTGCACGGCCGTCGGCATGAGCCCGGACGACTACTTCCGCCGTGCGATGAGCGAGGCCGGCCAGGTCCGACCGGCCGCCGACGTGGTCGAGGAGGCCAAAGACATCATGGCGGCCCGCGGCGGCGACACGGTGGAGGAGATGTGGGAGCGCGACTTCGACTTCGCTCTGGACCTGCTGATCGCGGGCATCGAGGCGATGGCCGAGCGCGGCTGACGGACCGCGGCGGACGGAGCGCAGCTGACCGATCGCGACCGGGCACGACCGCCCGGGCACGACCGCCCGGGCACGACCGCCCGAGCGCGACCGCCCGAGCACGGCTGACGGACCGGACCCGGCGGAGCCCCCCTCCCGCCGGGGTACGTACGGCCTACGCGTCGGAGTCGACCAGGCGTGCCGGGAAACCGCCGGTGGCCACCGGGCCCCAACGCTCCGGTGTGATCCGGATGATCGACTTGCCCTGCTTCCGCATCGCCTGCCGGTACTCGTCCCAGTCGGGGTGCTCGCCGGCGATGTTGCGGTAGTACTCCACGAGCGGTTCGACGGAGTCGGGTGCGTCGACCACCTCGGCGGCCCCGTCGATCTGGACCCACGGCCCGTTCCAGTCGTCGCTGAGCACGAGGACGCCGACGCGCGCGTCCCGCTTGGCGTTGCGCGTCTTGGCCCGCTCGGGGTACGTCGAGACCACGATGCGCCCCGAGTCGTCGACCCCGCAGGTCAGCGGCGACGCCTGCGGGCTGCCGTCGGCACGCCGGGTCAACAGGATCGCCCGGTGGCGGGGACGGACGAAGTCCAGCAGCTCGTCCAGGGAGACCTTGGTGTTCGTCGCGATGTTCGGTGCCATGCCCTCAGCCTAGGCCGCGGCACGTCCGGTCCGGCTGACCCTGCTGCGCCTACGCCCGCGGCGTCGCCGAACTGCGGCGTTGCCGGACTGCTGCGTCGCCGGACTGCGGCTTTGCCGGACTCCTGCATCGCCGTCGCCGTCGCCGTCGCGGACCGTCCCGGTGCTGTCTATGCCTCGAGCTGCGGCAGCGCGTCCCCCTGCACCGCCTGGACGTCCAGCTCGACCTTCAGCGTCGTCCCGATGGCCGCGATGCCGGCCTGGACGACCTGGTTGTAGTTCATGGCGAAGTCCTCGCGCCGCAGCTGCGCGGTCGCCCGGAACGCGGCCCGGGTGCCGCCCCAGGGGTCGGATCCCGTGCCGAGGTAGGCCAGGTCCAGCTCCACGGGGCGGACGACGCCGCGCATGGTCAGCTCTCCGTGGACCGTCCAGCGGTCGGGGCCGGCCGGGGTCAGTCCGGCGGAGCGGTAGACGATCTCCGGGTACCGCTCGACGTCGAGGAAGTCCGCGGAGCGCAGATGGGCGTCGCGCACGGCGTTGCCGGTGTCGATGGAGGCCGCCCGGATCACCGCCTCCACCCGGGACTTCGTGACGTCGTCCGGGGCGACCTCGACGGCCGCCGAAAACTCCGTGAACCTGCCGTGCACGCTGGAGATGCCCAGGTGCTGGGCGACCGCGCCGACGGCGGAGTGCGCCGGGTCGACGGTCCAGGGGCCCGGCGGGGGCAGCTCCGATCCGCCCTGCCGGGCCAGGGTCACGGTCCCGACCTCCGCCCTTCCGCTCGCCGTGACGATCGCGCTGGAGGCCGTGGGCGCGTACCCGACGGCGGTGACGATCACCGTGTAGGCGCCGGGGGCGAGTTCGGTCGCGTCCCGGACGGCCCCTTCCGCGTCGGCCTCGGCGCGCAGCACCTGACCGCCCGTCATGTCGGTCACCGTGACGATCGCGTGCGACACGGCCCACCCGTCCCGCGTGCGGATCTTCGCGGTCAGTCCCATCTCACGTACTCCTCGACTGGAACCGGCCCGGTGCGGGGGGCTTTCCCCGCACCGGGCCGGAGCGATTTCTGCGACAACAGGCCGGTCTCCGGCTTACGGCGTCCGGCTTACGGCATCCGGCCTGCGACTACTCGCCGGGGTGGGCGAGCTCGATGTCGTGGCCGTCGACGCCGGGTCCCGCGACGGTCAGCGCGGTGGCCACCGGCGGGTAGCCGGTCGCGATGACCGTGTACTCGCCGCCGTCGAGGTCGGCGAAGGCGTACGCCCCGTCGGGGCCCGTGGTGGCGGTGCTGACCACGTTGCCCGCCGCGTCCACGAGCGTCACGCGCGCGTCGGCAAGCGGCCCGTGCGGGGCCCGGACGACGCCCTGGAGCAGGGCTCCCGCGTCGAGGACGACCTCCGCGCGGGTCACGCCCGTGACGCCGATCTCGACGGGCAGGGCGCGCGGTCGGAAACCGACGGCGTTCACCGCCACGGTCACCGCGCCCGGCACCAGCTCCGCGAACGAGAACTCGCCCTGCTCACCGGTGGTTCCGGTGGCCAGCAGATCGCCGCGCACGTCGGTGACGATCACCATCGCGTCCTTGACGCCCTCGCCGGACTCGGCTGCCCGCACCGCACCGGTGAGCCCGCTGGTCCCGCTGAGCAGGACGTCGTACGCCACCGGCTCCGCGCCGTTCACCACGATCGTGCAGGCCTGGGGCTGGAAGCCGTCTGCCGAGGCGATCAGCACGTACGAACCCGTGCCCGGGGCGTCCACCGCGTAGGACCCGTCGGCCTGCGCGACCGCCCGGCCGAGCTGCCGGCCGGTCAGTGAGATCAGGGTGACGGCGGCCTGTGCGACGGGCGCGTTCTCCGCGCCACGGACGAAGCCGTGCACGGGGATGCCGCCCGAGCGGGCCTCCCGGGACTCGCCTGCGACCGCCACCGCAGCCGTCCCCGCGGCCGGAGCCGCAGCCGTCCCCGCGGCCGGGGTCTCCGCGTTCGCCGGGGTCTCCGCGGTGGCCGCGGTCTTCTCGGACGCCGCGGTCTCCGTGGCGGCCGGGGTGTCGCCCTCCGCCGCCTGCGCCAGCGCGCCCTTGGTCCGCAGCGGGACCTCCTTGATGAACAGGGTGATCAGGAAGGCGAGCAGCGCCAGCACCGAGGCGATCAGGAAGACGTCCGCGATGCCGTGGCCGTAGGCGCTCTCCATGACCGTGCGCAGCGGCGCGGGCAGCTTGTCCATGTCCGGGATCTGGTTCGAGGAGTCGGAACCGGACGCGAGAGCGGCGTACTTCGGGTCGAGGCCGGCGATGCCGTCCTTGGCGTAGTCGGTGATGCGGTTCGCCATGACGGCGCCGAGCGCCGAGACGCCGATCGCACCGCCGAGCGAACGGAAGAACGTGACCGTGGAGCTGGCCGAGCCGAGGTCGGACGGGTCCACCTGGTTCTGCGTCGAGAGCACCAGGTTCTGCATCATCATGCCGATGCCGAGACCCAGCAGCGCCATGAAGACCGCGGTCTTCCAGTAGTCCGTGTCGTAGCGGATCGTGCTCAGCAGACCGAGGCCCGCGGTGATGAGCACACCGCCGCTGACCAGCCAGGCCTTCCACTTGCCGGTGCGGGTGATGAGCTGACCGGAGACGGTGGAGGAGACGAACAGGCCGCCGATCATCGGGATCGTCATGATGCCCGACATCGTCGGGGACTCGTCCCGGGCCAGCTGGAAGTACTGCGCGAAGAAAACGGTTCCGGAGAACATCGCCACGCCCACGAACATCGAGGCGATCGACGACAGCGTGATGGTGCGGTTGCGGAACAGGCGCAGCGGGATGATCGGTTCGGCGGCCCTGGTCTCGACGAGCACGAACAGCAGCGCGAGCACGACCGAGCCCGCGATCATCGTGTACGTCTGCCACGACAGCCAGTCGTACTTGTCACCGGCGAAGGTGACCCAGACCAGCAGCAGCGAGACCGCGGCCGAGATGAAGAACGCGCCGGCCCAGTCGACCTTCACGTCCCGCTTCACGACCGGCAGGTGCAGAGTCTTCTGCAGCACGATCAGCGCGATGACGGCGAACGGGACGCCGACGTAGAAGCACCAGCGCCAGCCCAGCCAGGAGGTGTCGGTGATGACGCCGCCGAGCAGTGGTCCGCCGACGGTCGCCACGGCGAAGGTGGCCCCGAGGTAACCGGAGTAACGGCCGCGCTCACGCGGGGAGATCATCGCCGCCATGACGATCTGCGCCAGGGCGGAGAGACCGCCCACGCCGATGCCCTGCACGACACGGCAGGCGATCAGCATGCCCGGGTTCTGCGAGAGCCCTGCGGCCGCCGAACCCAGCACGTAGACGACGAGCGCGATCTGGACGAGGGCCTTCTTGCTGTACAGGTCGGCGAGCTTGCCCCACAGCGGGGTCGTCGCCGTCATCGACAGCAGGGTGGCGGTCACGACCCAGGTGTAGGCGGACTGTCCGCCGCCCAGGTCGCCGATGATCTCGGGGAGGGCGTTCGAGACGATCGTGGACGACAGGATCGCCACGAACATCCCGAGCAACAGCCCGGAGAGCGCTTCCATGATTTGCCGGTGGGTCATCGGGGCGTCCGCGGCGGAGCCGTGGGACCCTCCGCCGTGCTTCGCGTGGGCCCGCACACCGGCTGGTGTGGTCGTTGCCATGAGCTTCCTTCTCCTACGTCGCTTGTGCGGGTGTACGGGTGGTCTGCATCCGTTCGCCTTCGCGAACGGGATTCGGGGGTCCGGGCGGCCGGTGCGCAGTGGGCGGCGGCGGGTCGGGCGGCGGCGGGTCGGCCGGGGAAGGGCCGGCCAGTGAAGAGCCGGGCAGGGAAGGCGGCCGGTGGGCGACGGTCCGGCAGTCGCCGAAGCTGGCGCGCAGCCGGGTCAGCAGTCCCACGAGCTGGCCGACCTCGGCGTCGGTCCAGTCGCCCAGCCGCTCGGCCAGCAGGTCCGTGCTGCGGCGGTACAGGTCGGAGAGGATCGCGTGGCCCTCGGGGGTGAGGTGCAGGATGCGAGAGCGTTTGTCCGCCGGGTCGGGCGAGCGCAGGATCCAGCCCCGCTCGGCCAGATGCGCGGCGTGCCGGCTGGTCACGGACATGTCGACGGCGAGCAGTTCGGACAGGTTGCTCATGCGCATGTCCCCGTGGCGGGCCAGCAGCGTCAGCACCGCGGCCGAGCCGGCCGAGCAGTCCTGCGGCAGGATCCGCCCGAGGTCACGCTTCACGGCCCCGACGGCACTGAGCTGATGCGCCAGCTCCTCGAACTGCGCCTGCTCGGCCATCACACCTCCCGGATTCGTTGCTTGAGGCAACCATAGGAGCTATTGGTTGCTACAGGCAAATAAATGAGCTCGCTGTCGGCGCAAAAAGTTGGCAAAGGCAAGTATTGCGGCGGTAAACGACCAGGTCGGAGCGAGAAGGAGGCCGGCATGAACCCACCGGTCACACCGGGCCGGCCGCGCCCCGGCAAGGTGCTCCGCACCACCCCCACTTGGGCCCGCCCACCCGTTTTCGCTAGTGTCTCGGCCCATGGCTAACACCCAGGGCCCCCAGGGCAACCACGACCCCGCCGGCAGCACCCAGATGTTCCGCGCGTTCGTCGACGAGGGCGCACCCCGGGCCGCCGCGCCGGCTCCCGCGCAGGGCGGCTCCCGCATCGGCCTGATCGTGGGCGTCGTCGCCGCGCTGGTGATCGTCGCCGCGGTCGCCTGGCTCGCGATGAAGTAACCGGGCGTCCCGTGCACCCGCGCGACGGGTGCACGGCCCCCGGCCGACCCCGGCTCGCCCGACGGGGCTGACCGACTGGCGAACGGCCCCGCGCCGGCAGTCTCCGCGCGGCTCGCTCTCCGATGCCGTGTCAGCGCCCCGAGCGCCGGACCCGGGCCCGCGTGCGCCGGACTCGGGCCACGTGCGCCGCACTTGGGCACACGTGTGCCGTCTTGGCGTCCCCGCATGCCGTCTCGTTGTCGAGCCGCCCGTCGGCGCGCTCGCGCCGGAACTCCGCCGACACGCGGGAATTCACCTCGCACCGCCGTCGGCGTCCCGCACCGGGCTGCGGCCGGCGTCGTACCCGCGCTCCGCACCACCGGCCCGCACCGGAACCCCGTCAGCCCGCCGCACGTGCACCCCGCACCGGAACTCCGTCAGCCCGCCGCGACGGGGACGTCCCGCACCGGACTGGGTCACCGGAGGTTGTTCACCGGAGCTTCGTCACCGCCGCCGCGTCGGAGTCCCGCACGGGAGCTTGGTCAGCGCCACCGCACCGAGACGTCCCGGGTCTCGATGTGCATGCCCAGCGGTACGCGCCACGCGTCGACGCACACCGTCCAGGTCTTCTCCTTCCGTGCACCCGCGCGGATCGGAGTCGGCAGCGGGACCGTCGACTCGCGCGTGGCCCAGTCGATGCCGAGTGAGTCGACGACATGGGCGCCGAACGCGACGGTGCCGGAAGCGACCGCTGTGCCACCGGAGTTGTGGAAGACGAGGGTCACGTCCTCGCACCACCGCTGCTCCGTGCCCGCGCGGACCGGCTCGCTGACGGTGAGGGCGGCCGGACCGGGGGACGAGGGCCCGGAAGGGGTCGTGGGGCCGGGTGAGGACGGGACCGAGGGCGTTCCGCCACCGGGGCCGCCCGCGGCGTCCGAGGCCCGGGGCGGCAGCGGCGCGGAGTCGCCCGGTTCGACCGGCCCCGAAACGTTCGACGCGCCGGCCGCTCGCTCTCCCCCGGCATCGGCGTCGGTATCGGTACCGCCATCGGCACCCGCACCCGCACTCGTACCGCTGCCGGGAGGCCGGGCCTTCGTACCCGGACGAGAGCCTGGGCCCGGGGCTCCGGTGGGAGATCCGCTCTCGCCGTCCAGCGGAACGAGCCGAATCCCGCCCGTCGGTCCCTCGGACCCGGATCCGCCCGTGCCCGGACGGGCGGAATCGCCCGCAGAGCCGAGGGCGACGTAGCCGCCCCCACTGCCGTCTCCGCCGCATCCGGCGAGCAGGCCTGCCGCTCCCACCGCGACGACGACGGCGGCCGCCGACGCGCCCCAGAGGGCGCCCCGGCGGCCATGTGCCCGCGTCGGACTACGCATCGCGCCAGTGTGTCTGACGCACCGTCAGGGAGGAACCCCCGTGCGTGCGGCGGCGTGCGACGACCTGTTCGTGCCCTAGTCGGAGATGAGGCCTTCGCGCAGCTGGGCCAGCGTCCGGGTGAGGAGACGCGAGACGTGCATCTGGGAGATGCCGACCTCTTCGCCGATCTGGGACTGGGTCATGTTGGCGAAGAAACGCAGCATGATGATGCGGCGCTCGCGCGGCGGGAGCTTGGCCAGCAGCGGCTTCAGCGACTCGCGGTACTCCACGCCCTCGAGCGCGGTGTCCTCGTAGCCGAGGCGGTCCGCGAGGGAGCCCTCGCCGCCGTCGTCCTCCGGGGCGGGGGAGTCCAGCGAGGAGGCCGTGTAGGCGTTGCCTACGGCGAGGCCGTCGACGACGTCCTCCTCGGAGACGCCCAGCACCGCGGCGAGTTCGGCGACCGTCGGGGAGCGGTCCAGCTTCTGCGAGAGCTCGTCGCTGGCCTTGGTGAGCGCCAGCCGCAGCTCCTGCAGACGACGCGGGACGCGCACCGACCATGACGTGTCACGGAAGAAGCGCTTGATCTCGCCCACGACCGTCGGCATCGCGAACGTCGGGAACTCCACGCCGCGTTCGCAGTCGAAGCGGTCGATCGCCTTGATCAGGCCGATGGTGCCGACCTGGACGATGTCCTCCATCGGCTCGTTGCGCGAGCGGAAGCGGGCCGCCGCGTAGCGCACGAGCGGGAGGTTGAGCTCGATGAGGGTGTCCCGGACGTACACGCGCTCGGGGCTGTCCTCGGCGAGCGTGGCCAGTCGCAGGAACAGGGAGCGGGACAGGGTGCGGGTGTCGATGGCCCCCGTGGCCGTGAGAGCCGGGGCCTGCGGGGCCTCGGGGGCTGTGACGTCGTCGAGCACGTCGGGCTCGACAGGCGCGACGGGCGCGGACTCGCTCGGCGTGAGCGTGAGCGTGAGCACCTTCGAGCTGCCCTGTTCTGCGGACATGCCACCCCCTTTGGGTCGCGGGACGGTCGCGGCGCAACGCCCCCGCTTGAGGAACGTCAGCCTTCACCTGAATACCGGAGCCGAAGCCCCGGCAAACGCTCTTCCGGCAGAATGTCACATGTCGGCAACACGCTGTAGTGACATGTCGACATGTGAGTGACGAATCAGCCCTGGAAAAAGGGGGTGTGACGGTTTTTCAGAGGGGATCCACCAGGAAGGATCGAGGTGGGCGATTCGCTCCCAGTGGTGACGTGTCGGTCGTGCTTGCGATACCCCATCGAGCTACGTGTCGGGCGACCCCGAAGGGGAAGCCCGGGGGAAGCCCGGGGGCAGGGCGTGAGGCAGGGTGCCCGGGACCGGCAATCCGGGACCAGGGATCCGCGATCCGCAGTCGGCGGTCGGGGACCGGAGTCGGCGGTCGGGGACCGGAGTCGGCGATCCGGGATCCGGAGTCGGCGATCGGGTACCCGGAGTCATGCATCGGATACCCGGAGTCGGGGATCGGGGTCAGGCCTCGATGCGGTTGGCGGAGCGCAGTCGCTGGAAGCTGCGCGCCAGCAGGCGCGAGACGTGCATCTGGGAGACGCCGAGTTCCGCGCTGATCTGGGACTGCGTCAGATTGCTGTAGTAGCGCAGCAGAAGGATGCGCTGCTCGCGCTCCGGGAGCTGGACCAGGAGGTGGCGGACGAGATCGCGGTGCTCCACGCCGTCCAGCGCCGGGTCCTCGTAGCCGAGGCGGTCCAGCAGGCCGGGCAGGCCGTCGCCCTCCTGGGCGGCCTCGAGTGACGTGGCGTGGTACGAGCGGCCGGCCTCGATGCAGGAGAGCACCTCGTCCTCGCCGATGCGCAGCCGCTCGGCGATCTCCGCCGTCGTCGGGGTGCGGCCGAACGCGGTCGTCAGGTCCTCGGTCGCGCTGTTGACCTGCACCCACAGCTCGTGGAGCCGGCGCGGTACGTGCACCGTGCGGACGTTGTCCCGGAAGTACCGCTTGATCTCGCCGATGACCGTGGGCATCGCGAACGTCGGGAACTGAACGCCCCGTTCGGGGTCGAAGCGGTCGATGGCGTTGATCAGGCCGATGGTGCCGACCTGGACCACGTCCTCCATCGGCTCGTTGCGGGAGCGGAAGCGGGCGGCCGCGTAGCGCACGAGCGGGAGGTTCGCCTCGATGAGCGCCCCGCGCACGCGGTTGTGCTCCGGCGTGCCCGGCTGGAGGTCCTTGAGCTTGCCGAAGAGCACCTGGGTGAGCGCCCGGGTGTCGGCGCCGCGGCGTCGCTCCGGGGCCGGAGCGGGCTCCGTGGACTCCCCTGGCGGCGAGGTCTCCACGGCCTCCAGGGCGGGCGACGGAGCGGGCGCCGGGGTCGAGGCCGTGACCGGGCCCGGGCCCGGAACGGGGGCCGGGGCCGACGCCGTGACGGGTGTCGGGGGTGCCTCTGTCTGAGGCGGCGCAGTACTGGCCGACAAGGTCAACGCCACCTCTTCGTCAGGTCAACATCGGTCAACTCATCCGTCAAAAGCGGTCATAGCATCACAAGACATGTGCACTGTGTGCAAGCACCCCATAACGCCGTGTTGAGGGGTGAGGAGGTGCCGGCCCTGAACGGGGGCACGCAAAAGCCCCCCGCCGGCACGGCGGAGGGCTCCATGTCGACGATGTCGTCGTCGGGCGCCCGGCCTCCGCAGGCGGCCACGGTGGGCCGCTCGGACCTCGTGGACGGTGGGCGGCTCGGACCTCGTGGACGGTGGGTGGCTCAGACCTCGTGGACGGTGGGCGGCTCAGACCTCGTAGTCGGCGACCACCCACGTGGCGAACTCCCGCCACAGCGCGACGCCCGCCTGGTGGGCCGGGTGCTCGAGGTACCGCTTGAGGGCGTCCGCGTCCTCGACCGCCGAGTTGATGGCGAAGTCGTAGGCGATCGGCCGCTCGCTGATGTTCCAGCCCAGCTCCCAGAAGCGCAGCTCGTCGATCTGCCCGCCCAGGCCCCGGAAGGCCGCCTCGCCCTGCACCACCCGGGGGTCGTCGCGCTCGACGCCCTCGTTGAGCTTGAACAGGACCAGGTGGCGGATCATGGGAACTCCCGGTGCGTACGACGGTCTCGGCTACCGCGCCCCGTCGGCGAGCCAGGTGAAGAAGTCGCCGATGGCCTGGGCCGCGTCCGATATGCCCTCGAAGCCTATCTGGACGTAGTCCGCCGCCTTCGCCGGGTCCGTGATGATCACGTACAGCACGAACACCACGAGCACGTAGACGGCGATCTTCTTGGCGTTCACCGCCACCTGGCCTCCCCTGTATGTGGCCGCTCGGGCCCCGCTGACGGCGGCGAGTGTATCCGTAAGTGCGATTTACACACCGCTTTTGATCGCGTGCGGCGCGTTCGTGAACGCTTTCTGCGGCGGAGTCGTACCGCCAGGGCTTGTTCCGGCTCGTCGTCTTCGCCGGAGCGACCAGCCGGCCGTACGGCTCAGGAGCAGATGCCGCGCGAGGAACGTCGTTCCGGGTACGGCCCGCAGCGTCAGCGGACGGACCCGGGGACGGCCGACACGAAGTCCCACGCCGGGACGCCGAGCCGTGGACTGCCCTCACGGCTCGTGGACCCGTCGGCGGGGATGCCCCGTAATCCTGCGGTCCATGAGCAGGGCGCCCGCGGCCGGCCTCTGCCCGCTCCTTGCGGTCTTCTCGGCTCAGTGCCTGTCGGTCATGCTTGCCGACAGGCACTGAGCTGGATTGCCGTTCGCTTTGGGGCGCAGGTCGCGGCGGGGGGAGCGCATCGTGTCACGCAGAGGACAACCTGTTCGTCGTCGACGGGCCCGACATGAACCACGCATGGAAGACGTATGCGAACAGCCGTCCAGCAGGCTGATCATGATGGCGGGATGTGGCGGCCTCGCCACTCTGGCCGCCGCTGCCGTCTTCTCTCCGGAGTACGCCAGGAAGATCACCCGGCGATTCGATACGTCCAAGCCACTCGCGTTGATCCTCTCGGTGGAGGACATGAACGGTTACGTGGCCAAGCCCAAGATCGTCGCTTGGAAGCATTTCACCCGGCCGACCGGCGACTGAACCGCCGCCTGCTCGCGAACTGTCAGGGTGGCGACGGAACCGAGACGGGAACTGAGACGGGAACCGAGACAGAAGCAGAAGGGGCGTCCGGTTCGATGAACCGGACGCCCCTTCTATCTGCGGTAGCGGAGGGATTTGAACCCTCGGTGACTTGCGCCACACTCGCTTTCGAGGCGAGCTCCTTCGGCCGCTCGGACACGCTACCGAGGGAGACCTTACAGCAAGGTGGGGCCCGCTTTGAAATCGGTTCTGCGGCGAGTGGATCAGCGCTCGCGGAAGAAGTCGGTGAGGAGTTCCGCGCACTCCTCCGCGAGCACGCCCTCGATCACCTCGGGCCGGTGATTGAGCCGTCGGTCGCGGACGACGTCCCACAGGGAGCCGGCCGCGCCCGCCTTGTCGTCGCGGGCGCCGTAGACGACCCGGTCCACCCGCGACTGCACGAGGGCGCCCGCGCACATCGTGCACGGTTCGAGGGTCACGACGAGCGTGCAGCCGGACAGCCGCCACTCGCCGGTCGCCTCGGCCGCCCGCCGGACGGCCAGCACCTCCGCGTGGGCCGTCGGATCTCCGACGGCCTCGCGTTCGTTGTGGCCTCGGGCGAGGACCGTGGCACCGTCAGGAGCCAGCACCACGGCGCCGACCGGGACGTCTCCGCCCCGGGCGGCCAGCCGGGCCTCGTCCAGGGCGAGCCGCATCGCGGCCCGCCAGGGGGCGCGTACGGGGTCGGCCGGCGCCTCCGGTGCCGTCAGCGGACCGTCTCCAGGACCGCCGAAGCGCCCAGGGCGTCGGCGATCTCGGTGAGCGCGTCGTCGGACAGCCCCTTCAGTTCCTTCTCGCTGACGCCGAGATCGTCGAGGATGCCGGCGTCGCCGACCGGGCCGTGCGGCACGGCCTCGGCGGAACCGCCGCTCGTGGCGCCGTCGGAACCCTCGTCCTCGTCGTCGTCCTCACCGTCCTCGGTGCCGTCGAGATCAAGGGCGTCCAGGTCGTCGTCGTCCGGATCCCTCCCGAGCAGTTCGTCGGTGAGCAGGATCTCGCCGTACGAGCTGCGGGCGGCGGCGGCGGCGTCGGAGACGTAGATGCGGGGATCCTCCTCACCGTCGATGCGGACGACCCCGAACCAGGAGTCCTCCTGCTCGATCAGCACGAGCACCGTGTCCTCGTCCGGAGACGCCTCCCGGGCCAGGTCGGCCAGATCCGACAGGGTCTCCACATCGTCGAGCTCCGTGTCGCTCGCTTCCCACCCGTCTTCGGTGCGCGCGAGCAGTGCGGCGAAGTACACCGTGACTCTCCCACTGGTCCTAGGCGTGCCGGTTGGGGGTCCCCCCGGCGGAGGTTGTCTGGGCGGAGAGCTCGGGCTCCGAGCCCCGCCCACTCGGAATCGTGGCAGAAACAAGGCGTTCAGGGGACGTCTTCGGCTCCCTGTGTCCGGTGGTTTTGATCGCACGTCCGCGGTCACGTCCGTGCGGGACTCACCAGCGCACTCGTTGCCGCCACGAGCGGATCGTACGCGGCTTTCCCGAGAGGCCACGCACGCCCGCCCCACGGGACACTCCGCGCGACACCCGTGACGGTGGTGATCTTCCCCGTATGCCCCAAGTCCGGTACGCCGCCGCCCGCCGGGACTACCAGCGGAACGTGCGCATACGCATCGCGTGGCGCAGGCGGGCGGTCTTGGCGCGTCGCGGCTGGACCCGGTCACGCAGTTCACGGGCCTCGGCCAGCTCGCGCAGGAATCTGGCGCGGCGCCGGCGGCGTTCCGCGTCGGTCTCGGGCGGCCTCGTCGGCGGGTCGCCGTCGGTCGGGTCGGGCAGGTCAGGCATCAGCACACCACCCCGGGTACCCCGGTCCGTCTCCATATCCGCCTCCCACTTTCCCTCCGATGGGCGGCGCGACGCCAGCGAACGGCCCACGCCGGGGAAAGTTCGGGGGAAAGGTTCACCGAGTGTGGGGACGCCGGGCAGGACGGGCCCGGTTACTGTTGTCGACATGCGTCTCCACGTCGTCGACCACCCTCTGGTCGCCCACAAACTCACCACGCTGCGCGACCAGCGCACGGACTCCGCGACCTTCCGCCGGCTGGCCGACGAGCTGGTCACCCTGCTCGCCTACGAGGCCACGCGGGACGTGCGCACCGAACAGGTCGACATCACGACGCCGGTCGCCTCGACCACCGGCGTCAAGCTCTCCTACCCGCGCCCGCTGGTCGTCCCGATCCTGCGCGCCGGCCTCGGCATGCTGGACGGCATGGTCCGGCTGCTGCCGACGGCCGAGGTGGGCTTCCTCGGCATGATCCGCAACGAGGAGACGCTGGAGGCGTCCACGTACGCCACGCGCATGCCGGAGGACCTCTCCGGCCGCCAGGTGTACGTCCTCGACCCGATGCTGGCCACCGGCGGCACGCTGGTCGCGGCGATCCGCGAGCTGATCCGGCGCGGCGCCGACGACGTCACGGCCGTGGTGCTGCTGGCCGCCCCGGAGGGCGTGGCGATCATGGAGCGCGAGCTCGCGGGCTCTCCGGTCACCGTGGTCACGGCGGCCGTCGACGACCACCTCAACGAGCACGGATACATCGTCCCGGGCCTGGGCGACGCGGGGGACCGGCTGTACGGGGCGGCGGAGTAGCGCCGTCGTCCCGACCACAGGAGACCGTCACATCGAGATCCTGACGTCGAGATCCTGACGTCGAGATCCTGACGTCGAGGATTCTCACGTCGGATCTCACGTCGGGGATGTCTGCGGAGGATGCTGACGCCGCAACCGGGCGGCCGGGACCTGCCGACGGTCGGCGATGGGGCCGTCAGCAGCCCTTCTTCTTCGTGGTGGCGCCTGCCGTCGGGTGCGGGGCGCTCAGCGCCGTCAGGGCCTTGGTCGCCTCCGCCTGGCTGGTGAGGGCCTTGAAGCCGTTGCCGATGATCAGGTCGACCGCCGTGCCCGCGCGCGCGGCGTCGGTGCGGCGCTCGGCGGTGACGAGCTGCGTCGCGAGGACCGGCAGCGAGGTGTTGAGCGAGGACGCGGGACCCAGCAGCATCCCGGTCCCGGCGACCTTCTTGTCGTACTGCTTGGCGGCGTTGCCCACCTCGCCGATCTTGAAGCCGCGTCGCTTCAGCTCGTCAGCGGTCGTCTTCGCGAGGCCGCTGCGGGTGGTGGCGTTGAAGACGTTCACCGTGATCTGCGCGGGCTTGGGCACCGCACCCGCACCTGCTCCGGCCGGATTGCCCGCACCGGCGTCGGTGCCCTTGGCGGCGGACGCCGACGCGGAGGCCGCGGGGCCCGCCTTCGTCGTGTTCTTCGGGCAGCCGTCCGCCGCCGTGGCGGTGCCTCCGCCGCCCGTGAAGACGTCGATGAGCTGCAGGGTGCCCCAGCCGGCCACGCCGAGCACGGCGCCGCAGGCGACGACCACGACGGCAAGCCGGCCGCGTCGACGATGGGGACGCATGCGGGGGTATTTGTCCCCCGTGATCCGGTACTTGCCGCCCATGCCGGGGGGAGTCAGCATGCTCATGGGCGCAGCGTAGTGCGCCCGGGCGGCCGTGACTAATAAACGATCATCCGACACCGCGCGGGGCGCGGGAATGAACCCGAAAGGGTCAATCCGGAGGGCGCGGCAGGCCGGGTCGAGGCCCTGCCGGAGGCGCGACGAAACCCGGCGGCGACCCGAGAAACCGACGAATGTCCCGCCGAGGTCCGACGGAGGCCTGGCAAAAACCTGCGGAGGTCCGGGCGACGGCCCGGCCGGGCTCAGTCCAGCTCGAGGACGCGGGCGTGCAGCACCTGTCGCTGCTGGAGCGCCGCCCGCACCGCGCGGTGCAGGCCGTCCTCCAGGTACAGGTCGCCCTGCCACTTCACGACGTGCGCGAACAGGTCGCCGTAGAAGGTGGAGTCCTCCGCGAGCAGGGTTTCCAGGTCGAGCTGCTGCTTGGTGGTCACCAGCTGATCGAGGCGGACCGGGCGCGGCGCAACGTCCGCCCACTGCCGGGTGCTTTCCCGGCCGTGGTCGGGGTACGGCCGGCCGTTTCCGATGCGCTTGAAGATCACACGGAAAGCCTACCGGTCCCGACGTTCCGGGCGCAGCCATGGAGACGGAGTGCGACGCTGGAAAAGACATGATGAACGGGGGTAAAAGGGAACGATGGGCTGCCGATGAGCGAGCCGACTCGCGCAGGCTGACATCGCCGCCGGGTACGCCTTCAGCGGACCCGCCCTCGACCTGGGCGCCCTGTTGTGGGACGGGACGTGTCTGCCCGAGTCCCCCGTCCGCATCCCCCTCCCCATGCTGAACAGGCACGGTCTGGTCGCGGGCGCCGCCGGCACCGGGAAGGCCAGGCGCTCCAGCTGATCGCCGAGCAGCTCTCGGCGCAGGGGTGACGGTGTTCCTGGCCGACGTCAAGGGCGATCTGTCGGGAATCTCGGCGCCGGGGCAGGGGGACGACCGGGTGTGCGGGCAGGCCACGGAAGTCGGCCAGAAATGGGCGGCATCGGGTTTCCCCGCCGAGTTTGCACGCCCTCGGCGGCCTGTCCACAGCGACAGCCGCCGCCGGGGTGATCCTGCGGTAGCTCACCGCCTTCGAGGCGCAGGGCATGGCGAGCTTCTTCGGCGAGCCGGAGTTCGACACCGCCGAGTTCCTGCGCATGGGGCCGGACGGCAGGGGGACCGTGTCGGTGCTGGAGCCGGCCGCCGTCCATGACAAGCCGCAGCTCTTCTCTACCTTTCTGAGGTGGCTGCCGGCCGACCTCTTCCGCGTTCTTCCCCCTTCTCCGCCGACGCCTCGAAGGCGTTCCTCGACACCGTCACGCAGACGGTCCAGCTGCTCCGCTCGAAAGGGGTCGGCGTGTTCTTCGTCACGCAGCCCCCAAGGGCGAGCCCGGCGACGCCCTTGCCCAGCTCGGCAACCGCTTTCAGCACGCCCTGAGGGCCTTCACCCCTGACGGTATGCACAGGCTGTGGACAGAGAGTCGGCGTTCGGGAAGCTGTCCGCAGCGGTAGCCGCAGCCGCTGCCCGGCAGCCGCTGCCCGGCAGCCGGTAGCCGGACGGGCGTACCCCGTCGGCCCCGCCGGCGCCGGCGCCGGCGCCGACGCAGACCAGGACGGCGACGGCGACGGCGGCATCGAGGAGTGCCCCCGTCTCGGCCACCCATCCGGCTCCTTCCCCGGCCGAGCGCGACCCGTCCGTCGTGGAACAGGTGGTGAGCAGCGGAAACCTCAAGTGGCTGGCCCGCTCGGTCGGCACCCGGCTCGGCCGGGAGATCACCCGCTCCCCCTTCGGTACGTCCTGCAGAAGGCGCTGATTCCTGACGGGGCCGAGACCGGGGCCGATGCGCTGCTACCGCTCCCGGTGGCCCGAAGGCCTCTGCGGGCGGGTCGGCTGCTGGGCGGGGGGCTTGGGCGCGGTGCGGTCGGTGCGGGCGGCCTCCGCGCGGAGCAGGGCGCGCAGGACGGCGTACGGGTCTGTGGGCATGGTGATTCCTCGCAGGGTGCAGGTTGCTTGCCGACGGTTCCGGGGGACGGCACCGGTCAGCAGCGCAGGATCACCGTGCGCAGCAGGGACGAGGGGTGCGGGCGGTGCGGGAGTCGCGGATCCCGTCGCGGCGGGGGGAGCGGCCGGGCGGCCGGGTCGCCCGGCGGGGGAAGGGCAGGCCGCAGGGGGGCGGCAGCGGAACGGTGGAGGCAGGAGGCCGGGCGCAGCGGGGGGTCGAGGACGTCGTGCTCGACGGTCTCCGAGGCGGCGGCCGGGGGCGCGGCGAACCCGGTGGGAGCGGTCGGCGCGAGCAGGACCAGGAGCACGACGAGCACGCGCAGCCAGGTGTGGCTGCGCGGGTGCCTGCGTGCGGTGCTCATGGGAGGTCATCTCCCCGCGACACGCCCGGCGTTCAGCATGCCGGGCGGCAGAATCACCTGTTCGGAGCAGGGATGCACGGAGGACGAAGGCGCGGGATCCTGTTTCGCGACCGGCTTCCCGGCTTCCCGGCTTGCCCGGCCGTGCCTCCCGGTTACCGGGCTGCTTCCGGGGCTTGCGGTCGGGCTTGCTTCGAAGCCGGCTTCCGGGAATTGCTGTGGGGAGTGTTTCGAAGCCGCTTTCGCGGGCTTGCCAAGGGGAGTGTTTCGAAGCCGCTTTCGCGGGCTTGCCAAGGGGAGTGTTTCGAAGCCGCTTTCGCGGGCTTGCCAAGGGGTTTGTTTCGAAGCCGGTTTCGCGGGCCGCTCATCGGATTGCTACGAGGCCGGTTCCCCACGTTGCCGCCCCGGTTGCCTTCCAGCGGTTCCTCAGGCCGCCGTCCGGGCTACCTCGCGGCTACTTCCCGGCTGCTTTACCGGCTTTACCGGCTTTACCGGCTTTACCGGCTTTCTCGGCCTTGGCGGCCTTCGCCGCCGCCTTCATCTCCTGTTTGTGCGCCCGGACCTTGCTCAGCGACTCCGGGCCGGTGATGTCGGCGACGGACCGGAAGGACTTCGGCTCGCCGTAGGAGCCTGCCGCCTCCCGCCAGCCCGTGGGCCGCACGCCGAGCTGTTTGCCCAGCAGCGCGAGGAAGATCTGCGCCTTCTGCCGGCCGAACCCGGGCAGTTCCTCGAGGCGCTCGAGCAGTTCCCTGCCGGTGCCGACGTCCTTCCAGACGGCGGCCGCGTCCCCGTCGTAGTGATCGACGAGGTACTGGCAGAGCTGCTGGATGCGCTTGGCCATGGAGCCGGGGTAGCGGTGGACGGCCGGTTTGTCGGAGAGCAGCGCGGCGAAGGCCTCCGGGTCCTGGACGGCGATGTCCTGCGCGTCGAGGTCGTCGGCGCCGAGCCGGTCGGCGATCGTCCGGGGTCCCTTGAACGCCCACTCCATCGGGACCTGCTGGTCCAGCAGCATCCCGACCAGCGCGGCGAGCGGGGACCGCCCGAGGAGCTCGTCGGCCTCGGGATCCTGGGAGAGGTGAAGGGTGACGTCCATGGGTCGATGATCCCGCCTGGGCGGTCAGTCCGCGCGCCAGTACCCCAGGGCGTGCACGCGTTCCTTCGCGACGCCCAGCTCCTTGCGCAGGTACGCCGACAGCGTCCTGGTGGTGTGGGTGTCGCAGGCGATCCAGACGTACGGATCGGGGGTGGCCCCCAGCCGTTCGGGCAGCTCGGCCCTGACCCGCTCGACCAGCTCCGCGCCGGAGTCCCGCCGGGGCACGTGCCGTATCTCGTGGCGGGCGGGGTCGGTCCGGAAGGGCAGGCCGTCTGCCTCGCCCTCGAACCAGACGGTGGCCGGGAAGGAGCCGAGCGCGCCCTCGCCCTCGCCGAGCAGTGAGTTGATGGCCGGCAGCGAGGCCGGGTCGCCGATGACGAGGACGTGCGAGGGAGCCGGGGCGGGCGGCGCGAAGCCGGTGCCCTGGAGGGTCGCCTCGATGGTGTCGCCGGGCACGGCCGCCCGGGCCCAGTCGCTGGCGGCGCCGTCGTGCAGGGCGAACTCCAGGCTGAAGGAGCCGGCCGCCGGGTCGGGGTCGACCAGCGTGTAGGCCCGCTGGTGCGGCCGGCCCGCGTTGTCGAACCAGAGCCGCACCCACATCGTCGGGTGGACGCCGGTCGAGGCGAGCAGTCCGCCGTCCGACACGTGCAGCCGGCGGTAGTCGCCGGTGACGTCCTCCGCGTCTGTCACGGTGAGGGTGAAGTCCTTCGCCCGCATCAACTTGAGGACCGCGCCCTCCCAGCCCCGCCCCTGTGCCATGCCTTCTTCACCTTTCACGTACGATTCCGCAGTTACTTAGGAAAGCCTAACCTTATGGGAAGTGGGGCCGCAGGGTGACCACCGAGATCTACCGCGACGCCTGGGGCGTCCCGCATCTGCGCGCCGCCGACGCCCGGTCGCTCGCCCGCCTCCAGGGGCTGGTCACGGCGCGGGACCGTGCCTGGCAGCTCGAGGTGGAGCGGCACCGCGCGCGTGGCTCCTCGGCGTCGTTCCTCGGCCCCGACGCTCTCTCCTGGGACCTTCTCGTGCGCCGGGCCCGCCTCGACGACACGGCGCGACGCTGCTTCGACGACCTGGTCAGGCGTGACCCCGAGACGGCCGACTGGACGCGCGCGTACGTCGACGGCGTCAACGAGGGCCTGCGGGAGACGTCCCACGCCGGCGTCGCCCCCGAGTTCGCGCGCGTGGGCCTCGCGCCCGGCCGCTGGGAACCGTGGACTCCGCTGGCCGTCTGGCTGGCCACCCACATCCTGTTCGCCGGGTTCCCCGCCAAGCTGTGGCGCGAGGAGGCCGCCCGGCATCTCGGCCCCGAGGCGGTCGGGCTGTTCGCCACGGACGGGCCCGGCACCTCCGGCAGCAACGGCTGGCTGGTCGGCGGCGACCGCACGGTCACCGGGCAGCCGGTCATCGCCGGCGATCCGCACCGGTTCGTCGAGGAGCCCGGCGTGTACCAGCAGATCCGGCTGGCCTGCGACGAGTTCGACGTCGTCGGGCTCGCCGTCCCCGGCGTCCCCGGCATCGCCCACTTCGGGCACACCGGCACGGTCGCCTGGGCCATCACCAACGCCATGGCCGACTACCAGGACCTCTACCGCGAACGCCTGCGGCGCACCGGCGCGGGCGTCGAGGCGCTCGGCCCGGACGGCGGCTGGCGGCGGGTGGCCCGGCACACCGAACTCGTCCGGGTGGCGGGGGAGGAGCCCGTCGAGGTCGAGGTGCTCGAGACCGAACGGGGCCCGGTGATCGCCGGAGGACCGGAAGGCCTGGACGACGACGGCGCCCCCGGGACCCCGGCCGCCCCCAGGACTCCCGGCATCCCCGGAACCCCTGGTACCGCTGGCGGCCCCGGGACCCCCGGGACCCCCGGAACCCCCAATCCCCCCGGCCGGCCTGACGGACTTCCCGGCGACGTCGCCGGCGCGGGCCCCGACGACGACGTCTTCGGCGCCCCGCTCGCGGTGAGCCTGCGCTATCCGCCCCGCGTCACCTCCGACCTCGGCTTCCAGGCCCTGCTCCCGCTGCTGCGGGCCCGCCGGGTCGCGGACGTGGACCGGGCCTTCGACCAGTGGGTCGAGCCCGTCAACGTCGTGCAGGCCGCCGACACCGAGGGCGGTCTGCTGCACCGGGTCGCGGGCCGGGTGCCGCGCCGCGCCGCTGCCAACGGCACCCGGGTCGTGCCCGCCTGGGAACCCGGCCACGAGTGGACCGGCTGGCACGAGACGCCCCGCGCGGGGCTGACCGACGGCGTCGCGGTGATGGCCAATCAGCGAGGCCCGGCGGCGGGGCTGGGCGTCGAGTTCGCCGCGCCGCACCGCGCCGACCGGATCCGGACGCTGCTGGCGCGGCGGCGGAAGTGGTCCGCTTCCGACATGGCGGCCGTCCACACGGACACCCGTCTCGCGTCCGCCGAGCCCCTGCTGGAACACGTGTCCGCGCTCGACGGCCTGACCGGCCCGGCCGCCGCACTGCGCGAGCGGCTGCTGCGCTGGGACCGCCGGATGGACGCCGACAGCGAGGACGCCGGCGCGTACGCGGCCCTGCGCGGTGCCGTCGTCCGCCGGCTCGCCGCGCACCCGGCCTTCGCCGCCCTGACGGCCCCGCCCGCCTACCCCGACGTCCTCCTCCCCTGGCTGGCGCTCCTCCCGCGGATCGGATTCGCCCTCGAACACCTGCTGCGCGCCGAGGAGTTGTACGGGGTCGACCGGTCGCGGCTGGTGCGGGAGGCCCTCGAGGAGACGGCCGGGCAACCGGCCGCCCGCTGGGGCGACACCCACCGCCTCGCCCCCTGGCGGGCGCTGCCGGACCCCTCGTACCGGGGACCGGCTCTCGCGGGCGACCACGACTGCGTGCTGTCCACCTCGTCCGTGCCCGGCGGGACCGACCTCGCCGCCCGCGGCCCCGCCGCCCGCTACGTGTGGGACCTGGCCCGCCGCGAGGACAGCCTGTGGGTCGTCCCGCACGGCGCGTCCGGCGTCCCCGGACACCCCCACCACCACGATCAGCTCCCCTTGTGGCTCGAGGGCGCGCTGGCTCCCGTCGTCACCGACTGGGCGCTGCTGAAGAAGGAGAGCGACCATGACTGAACGTTCCGTATCGGACCTTGACCGTTCTCTGCCGGTGAATGGTCGTTCCGTTCCGGAAGATGCTCCCGGCGAGACCCGCGGGACACCCACTGGGACACCCACCGGGACACCCACTGGGACGCCCACTGGGACAGCCCCCGCGACGGCCACCGACGCAGCCTCCGCTACCTCCCTTGCGACCGCGACCGCGACCGCCCCCGTGCCCGCGACCGCCCCCGCGCCCCCGTACGTGCACCGGCAGACGGTCGGCGGGTTCGGCGCCGTCGCCATCCGTCCCGTCGTCGCCGACGCCGACGCGGACGTCCTCCACGGGTGGGTCCGCGAGGAGCGGGCCGCGTTCTGGGGCATGAACGGCCTGACGCGGGACCAGGTCGCGGACGTCTACGCGCACATGGCCGGCCTCGACACCCACCGGGCCTTCCTGGTCGAACTGGACGGCGCCCCGGTCGCCCTCCTCCAGACCTACGAGCCGACCGCGGACCGGGTCGGCGACTGCTACGACGTGGCCCCCGGCGACCTCGGCATCCATCTGCTGCTCGCGCCGGCGGACGCGCGGGGCGCGCGCAGCGGCTGGTCGTCGGCGCTGATGGGCGTGCTCGCCTCGTACGTCCTGCTGGTCCTCGACCGGCCGCGGGTCGTGGTGGACCCCGACGTGCGCAACGAGAAGGCGATCGCCCGCTTCCTGCGGCAGGGCTTCGAGGCGGGCCCGGTCGTCACCCTGCCCGAGATCGACCTGCCGGACGTGTATCTGCCCGAGAAGACGGCCCAGCTGGCGTTTCTGCGCCGGGAGGTAGCCTTCCCCGCGTGACGGCCACGCCCGCCCCGTGAGGCGGCCGCGAGGTGAACCGGATGGCCTGTGCACGCGTACGTATCCGCGAGTACGCGGGTCTCGGATTCTCGAGCAAGACGGAGCGGTGACGTGAGCGAAGGGCGCGATGGCGGGCGACCCCAGGGCCGGCACGGCGACGGGCCCGGACCCGACGGCGCACGCCGCAGTCGGCTCGGCGGCGGACTCGACGGTGATCCTTCAGGCCCGTCCCGTCGCGGGTGGGTCGGCGGATGGTTCGACGGTCGGTTCGGCGGTCGGTTCGACGGCGGGCCGCGCGTCGGCCGAAGGCGGCGGTTGCAGGGGCTGATGCTGCTAGGCGCGGTACTGGTCCTCCTCGGCCTCGGCGGCGGACCGGCCTCGGCCCACGCGGCCCTGCGCGGCGCCGACCCGGTGGACGGAAGCGTCGTCAAGACGTCCCCCGGCTCGATCACCCTCACCTTCACCGAGTCGGTGGGCCTGCTCGACGACTCGTTCCGCGTCTTCGACCCCGACAACAAGCGGGTGAAGACGGGCGCCGCGGGGCACGCCGACGGCCGCGCCGACACCGCGCGCGTCACCCTGCCCCGCAAGCTCGGCACCGGCACGTTCACGGTGGCCTGGCGCGTGGTGTCCGCGGACAGCCACCCCATCGCCGGCGCCTTCACCTTCTCCGTGGGCAAGCCGTCCGCCATCCCGCCGGCCCTGCCCAGCACCTCGGTGGAGGACCCGGCCACCAGCGGTCTGTTCAACATCGGCCGCTACGTCGCCTACGTCGCCGCCGCCCTTCTCATCGGCACCGGCGTCTTCGTCGCCGTCTGCGGCCCGCCGGACGTCCGCCCCCTGCGCAGGCTGCTGGTGGCCGGCTGGTGGGCGCTCGCCGGATCGACGGTGTGGCTGCTCCTGCTCCGCGCCCCTTACGAGACCGGTGCCGGCCCCGCGCAGGCCCTGGACCTCCCGGGCCTCAGCCGCACCCTCGGCACCCGTCCCGGCCTGGCCCTGGTGGCGCGGCTCGTGCTGCTGGCGGCGGTCGCGGCCCTGCTCCTGCGGCAGCGCACGCTCCCGCAGGGGCAGCGGCCCTCGCGCGCGTCGCTCGTGACGGGCGGCGCGCTGGCCGTGGCCCTGACCCTGACCTGGGCCGCCGCGGAGCACGCGTCGGCCGGCATCCAGGTCCCGGCGGCGATGACGTCCTCGGTGCTGCACCTGCTGGCGATGGCGGCCTGGCTGGGCGGTCTGACAGCCCTGCTCACCCTGCTCCACCGGGCGTCCGTCCCCTCGTACGTGGTCACCCGCTTCTCCCGGACGGCCGGCCTCTCGGTCGTCGTCCTGGTCGTCACCGGCGTCTACCAGTCCTGGCGCGGCCTCGGCTCCGCGTCCGCGCTGACGGACACGACGTACGGCCGGGTCCTGCTCGCGAAGCTCGCCGCGGTGACGCTCCTGCTGATGGCGGGGGCGTGGTCGCGCCGCACGGTCCGCGACGCGACGACGCCGAGGAAGACGACGGCGCCGAAAACGGCGAGGACGTCGACGGGGCCGAAGACGGCCGGCGCGGTGAGCGCGGCGACGACACCGGGGAACGTGATCACGGAGTCGGCCCGTGCGACGGAGGCGACCGGGACGAGTGCTTCGACCGAGGCGGTCGCGAAGCGGGAGTCCCGCGTGCCGCAGCCGGTGGGAGGAAGGGCAGCCGAGGCGGCCGACGCCGACCGCACCGCCCACCGGCCCGGCGCCCGCACCGACGCCGGTTCCGATACCGCTGCCGACGCCGACGCCGATGCCGGTTCCGACGTGCACCCGCCGCAGGCCGACGACGGTACGGACACCCGCCCGACGGCCGCCCGCGAGCCGGTCGACCCGCGCCGGTCGCTGCGCCGGTCCGTGCTGGTCGAGGTCACCGTCGCGGTCGTCGTGCTCGTCCTGACGACCGTGCTCACCGGCACCCTGCCGGGCCGGGCCGCGGCCGAGGCGGCGACGCCAGGGCAGGACGCCGGACTGCCCGTGGCCTCCGTGACCGACGTCCCCTTCGCCTTCGGCTCACCGGGCGTCAGCAACGTCCGGGGCAAGGTGCAGGTCACCCTCGACCCGGGCCGCGTCGGCGACAACAACCTCCAGGCGGTCGTCTACGGCCCCGACGGCGGCTTCGTCAGCGTTCCCGAACTGCGCGTCTCGTTCACCCTCCCCGACCAGAACGTCGGCCCCCTCGACGCCAAGGTCACCGACAGGGGCGGCTACTGGGGCGCCACCGCCGTCAACCTGCCCATCCCCGGGGAGTGGGAGATGAAGGTGACGATCCGGGTGTCGGAGGTCGACCAGGTGAGCGTGACGAAGCCGGTCCGCATCGAGCGCTGAGGCGGGCCGTCCGACGCCGTCCCGGGGCGCATCAGAGGTCAGCGTCCCGGCTCGGCGGTGGCGTGGCGGGCCGCGAGGGCGAGTTCCTCTTCCTCGAGACGGCGCGAGCAGCGGGCGTCGGGGTCGTACGCGACGGCCGTGCTGACGCAGGTGCAGAACACGCGGGCGTCTCGGGTGACGCGGCTGGTGACCCGGAAGGACGAGCGGCGCAGGTCGCCGATGGTCGTGACGATGGTGACCGGCTCGGGCTCCAGCACGAGCGGCTCGGTGTAGTCGAGCTCGTGGCGTGCGTACACGAACCGCGGGCGGATCTCCTGCCCGGGCAGCCCGGGGCGCAGGTAGAACAGGTCGATGTGCGCGTCCTGGATCATCTCGAGCAGTCGTGCGTTGTTCACGTGCTGCATGGAGTCCAGGTCGCTCATACGTACCTGACGGAGATAGAGGTGCGGCCGACGGTCCGGCGCGTCGTGGGGCGGGCGCGCGGTGCTCGTGCGGCGGACGTCGGACGCCAGGGTGTGGATCAAGGGGTCGCTCCTCGGAACAGGGTCCCGGCCTCCCGGGCCGGTGTGTGGTCCCGGCGCCGCGGCTGCCGGGACGGCGGGCCCTCTTGGCGGCGGGCCCCGGTGACTGCGGTCTACAGGGCCCGCTCGATCAGGTCGGCCGCGGCGCCCGCGCCACCGGCCTGCGTGATCTCCCGGCGCATGGCGGCCACGCCCGCGCGGATGTCCCGGTCGGACGACACCCGCAGGACGGCCTCGCGCAGCGCCTCGGGCGTGACGGTCTCGCGCGGCAGATGGACGCCGAGCCGGAGCTGTTCGATCCGGGCCGCGTTGACCCGCTGCTCGGCCATCTGCGGCACCGCCACCAGCGGCACGCCGTAGTGCAGCGCCTCCATCGTGCCGCCCATCCCGGCGTGGGTGACGAAGGCGTCCGCGTGGGCCAGCACAGCCAGCTGGGGCACATGCTGATGGACTTCGACGGTGTCGGGGAGCGGCCCCAGCTCGTCCGGCGCGACGGCGTGGCCGACGGACATCACCACATGCCAGGGCAGCTCCGCGAAGGCCTGCACGCAGGACCGGTAGAAGTCGGGCCGGCGGGTGAACTGGGAGCCCAGCGACACCAGCAGGACCGGCAGGTCCGGCCGCGGGGGCTGCCAGGAACCCTGGTAGGAGCGGTCCCCGAGCGCGGGCCCGACGTACGCGACATCACGCGCCGCGACGGTGTCCGCCCTGCGCTGGAAGGCGCGGGGGAAGAAAGCGACGGCGTGCTCGGGGTGCACGAGTTCGAGGATCCGCGCACTGTCCACCCCGTGTTCCGCGAAGGCGGCGGTGAGTTTCCCGAAGCCCGGGATCTGCGGCAGCCCGGGTACGCCGAAGAACTCGGGGACGATGCCGTCGTAGGCCAGATGGGTCGGGGACGCCACGACGACGGGTGTCTGCCGGCTCGCCCCCAGCAGCAGTCCGGCGAAGGCGTAGACGTCGCACAGCACCAGGTCCGGACGATCCCGGTCGAACGCCCGGCTCAGGGTGGGCAGTGAGGCCAGCGCCGTGTCGACGACCCGGGCGAAGCCCTCGCCCATCTCCTCCGGCGCCTCCGAGCCGTCCCCCGCGTCCGGGTAGAGCACGGGCTCGGCGCCCGCCGCCTTCACCTGGTGCACGAACTCCTCGGTGACGGCGTAGGTCACCCGATGCCCCCGTCGTACGAGCTCCTCGACGACCCCCAGCGTCGGATTGACGTGCCCGTGCATCGGAACGTTGAACACGGCGATGTGCGCGGGGTGCGGTTGAGGACCAGGCACGACAGACGACTCCTGTCCGGCGCGAGGCCGGTGCGGTGGACGGGAACGGGGCGTCCGAAGGCGGACGCGGAGTCCCGATTAAAGGCGCTCCGACGCGGTCCGCGTCCGCAAACCTGCGGCAGTGTCACCCCATCAGGGAGCCGTCACGGCCGTGCGTTGACACCCGCGGGGCCCGCAGGACGTGACCGCCGCCCGGATCGGCCGTTGGAGGGACAGGACCTCGTCCTCCGATGGCCGCCCCGCGCGGGGCGGCCCCCGCCAGGGACGCCCACGACAGGAGCAGTCTCATGCCCGGATCGCATCTGCCCTTGATGGAAGAGGGCATGGCCCGCTGGCCGTTCGGCCCGCCCAACGCCGGGATCGCCCTGGACTTCACGGGCGTCCCGCCCGCGCTGGAGGAGCTGCGGGCGCTGGTCGGCGACCGCTGGAAGGCGCTGCCCCGGCTCACCCAGACCCTCGTCGCCCCCGGCGGCCCCCGGACGGGCCTCGCCTGGTGGACCGGCCGGCATCGCTGGGCGCGACGCGACGGACACGACCTGGGCCGGCAGGTCGACGAGGCGGACGGCACCCTGCGGGACGCCGTACGGCTGTGGTTCCACACGCCGTTCCCCGCCGACCGGCCGCCGTGGAGCCTGCACCTGCTGCGCGGCTCCGCCGAGGGGGAGTTCTCCCTCCTCTTCCGGATGCACCACAGCCTGCTCGACGGCCGTTCGCTGACGACCCTGCTGCGGGCCCTGTTCGACGACGGCGGCCCGCTCGACGGCGCCGCCTCCCTGGCGGTGCCGGGCCCCCGGCGACGGACGGTCCGGCCGGCGCCGAGCGCTGGGGCCCCGCCGGGGCTGCTCACCGCGGGACGCGCGGTCCCCCTGCCGCACCGGGGGACGCGGGAGCCGGCCTACACGGTCGTGCGACTGCGGACCGACGTGCTGCGGGCCGCGCGCGAGGCCGCGTCCGCCCGCACGGCGACCACCAACGAGGTGTTCCTCGCGACGGTCTCGGGCGTCCTGCGCTCGTGCCTGACCGCCGCGGAAGCCGCCCCACCCGCCACCGGGACGGTTTCCGGCGGCGACCGGGGCCGGGGCAGAGAGCCGGGGCGGGAGCCGGGGCAGGTCTGGCTGTCGGTCCCGGTCGACGAACGCCCCGACGACTGCGGTGAGTTCCTGGGCAACGCGTTCGCCAACGTCCGCGTGCCCGCGCCGGTGACCCTGTCCGACCCCGCGGCCCGGCTGACCGCGTGCACCGGTCTGCTGACCCCCGTCACCCGGCCCCGCCGCACCTCCGAGAAGCTGTTCGAGGGCACGCTCGCCGCGGTGCCCGGGGCGACCATGGCCCTGGCCGGCGGGAAGATCTTCGCGCCCTCGTACGCACCGGCCGCCTGCTCCTACGTCCACCTGCGCGAACAGGGCCAGACCCTGGCCGGACGACCGTTGCGCCGCCTGACCATCGTCCCCATGGTGCCCCCGGCCGACACGGCCACCTTCGCGCTGGGCGGCTGCACCCGGGGTCACACGCTGAGCGTCGCCACCAACTCGGGCAGCCAGGACGCCGACCTGCTGGCCGAGGCCTTCCTCGACGAACTCACCCTCCTCGCCGAACGCACCCCGTGAACACCCGCATCACGGCCCGGATCGTGGCGGCGAGATCGTCTCGCCCGGCCTGCGCGCCGACCCGCAATCGTTCTCCGGGGCAGGGCCGGGCCGTCCGGTGCGCGCGATGTCGTGTCGGCCACGCCGTGAGCGTCGCGGCAGAGGCGGCCGCCGCGGAGTACGTCGGCCCGCCGAGTGAGGACGGAGCGTTGTCGCGGCACGAGGTCAGCCCTGTGCGAGGTTCGCCTCACAGGTGGCGCACCGCCGGACGGCCCGCCGCCTCGGATTGCCCGCGGTGGCGGTCGCCGGACAGGCGCTGCTCAACCGATCCCAGAGCCCGGACGGAGGATTCGGGATCCATCCCCAGCGCGGCGGCCGTACGTCGTCCTCGCTCATGTGGTCGCACCATCCCGGCCTGTGCGCGCACTGGGCCGGGGAGATCAGGATCGTGTCCTCCGGGTGAGCACGCCACTCCGTCTTCGCGAGCGTGCTCGTCGAACGCGGGACGGCTGACGCCGACGAGGACGAGCTTGGCGGGCATTCGCACCCGAGCCCGATGATGATCTTGCTGCCGCACTCGTCGCAGCGCTCTGCTTCCACTGACCTCGTACCACCCTCACGCCGTGCCGGAGTCGACCCGCCGGTCTGAGGGCAACGACGAAGGGCCCCACCTTGCGGTGGGGCCCTTCGACATCGTGCCCGGTGAGGCACTGGCGGAGGATACGAGATTCGAACTCGTGAGGGTGTGAACCCAACACGCTTTCCAAGCGTGCGCCCTAGGCCACTAGGCGAATCCTCCGCGGCAAACAATACAAGACGTTGAGGAGTGCTCGCGAACTCGTTCCCCCCGCTCGGATCCTGTAGCCTGTGCGGAGCCCCTCACGCGGCGCTATCTGACTGAACTCCCCCAGGGCCGGAAGGCAGCAAGGGTAGGTCGGCTCTGGCGGGTGCGTGGGGGGCGCTTGCGTTCCCGGGGCCGGGCCGGGCCCGGGCCGGGTGGGCGGCGGGACTGGGCGTGGGACCGATGTCGGTGGTCGCCTATAACCTCGTATGCGTGTCTTCCCTCGCGCTGTACCGCCGCTATCGCCCGGAGTCGTTCGCCGAGGTCATCGGGCAGGAGCATGTCACCGACCCGCTGCAGCAGGCGCTGCGGAACAACCGGGTCAATCACGCGTACCTGTTCAGCGGGCCGCGTGGGTGCGGGAAGACCACCAGCGCGCGGATCCTGGCCAGGTGTCTGAACTGTGAGCAGGGACCCACGCCGACCCCGTGCGGGGAGTGCGAGTCCTGCAAGGACCTGGCGAGGAACGGGCCGGGATCCATCGACGTCATCGAGATCGACGCCGCTTCGCACGGAGGCGTGGACGACGCGCGTGACCTGCGGGAGAAGGCGTTCTTCGGGCCAGCCCGCAGCCGCTACAAGATCTACATCATCGACGAGGCCCACATGGTCACGTCGGCCGGCTTCAACGCGCTGCTCAAGGTCGTCGAGGAGCCGCCGGAGCATCTGAAGTTCATCTTCGCCACCACCGAGCCCGAGAAGGTCATCGGGACCATCCGGTCGCGTACGCATCACTATCCGTTCCGGCTCGTCCCGCCGGGGACCCTGCGGGAGTACCTCGGCGAGGTGTGCGGGCAGGAGGGCATTCCCGTCGAGGACGGCGTGCTGCCGCTCGTCGTGCGCTCCGGCGCCGGGTCCGTGCGTGACTCCATGTCCGTCATGGACCAGCTGCTCGCCGGCGCGGACGACGCCGGTGTGACGTACGCCATGGCGACCTCCCTCCTCGGGTACACGGAGAGCTCGCTGCTCGACTCCGTCGTCGAGGCCTTCGCCACCGGCGACGGAGCCGCCGCCTTCGAGGTCGTGGACCGGATCATCGAGGGGGGCAACGATCCGCGGCGGTTCGTCGCCGACCTGCTGGAGCGGTTGCGGGACCTCGTCATCCTCGCCGCCGTTCCGGACGCGGCGGAGAAGGGGCTGATCGACGCCCCGGTCGACGTCATCGAGCGCATGCAGGCCCAGGCCGGGGTCTTCGGCGCCGCCGAGCTGAGCCGGGCCGCCGACCTCGTCAACGAGGGCCTCACGGAGATGCGCGGAGCGACCTCCCCCCGTCTCCAGCTGGAGCTGATCTGCGCGCGCGTGATGCTGCCCGCCGCCTATGGGGACGAACGATCGGTCATGGCCCGCCTCGACCGCATCGAGCGCGGGGTGCAGGCGGCGGCGCAGGGCGCACCCGTCATGCAGGCGGCCCCGATGGCCGCGATGGCGCCGACGCCGTCCGCCACGCCGGCCATGGGGTACGTGCCGGGGCCGGAGGCGCACGGCGGCGGGGCGGCGGCGGCCCGTGCGGCCGTACGAGGCCAGGGGCAGGCGGCGGGACAGCCGCAGGGCCCGGGGCAGGCGCCCGGGCAGGGGCCCGGCGCGCATGTGCCGACGCCCGTTCGGTCCGCGCCGCCCGCCGCATCCGCCGCGCCTGCCCCCGCAGTCCAGCCCGCCGCCCCGCCGGCGGCTCCGGAGACGGCCGCGCCGCCCGTGGAGGAGGCTCCCGCACAGCCCGCCCCCGGCGCCTGGCCGACCGCCACCGCGGCGGGCAGCGGGCGTCGGCCCGGCGGCTGGCCCACGGCCGCGCCGGCAGGAGGCGGCGGTCGGCCTCCGGCGGCACCGGCGGCACCCGGCCCGGCCGCTCCGGCGGCCGCGCAGGGCGTGCCGTCCGCACCGGCCGCCGCGCCCGCCGGGTACGCGCCGCCCGCCGGTGGCCCGGACCCCCGGATGCTCTGGCCGAACATCCTGGACGCGGTCAAGAACCGCCGCCGGTTCACCTGGATCCTGCTCAGCCAGAACGCCCACGTCGCCGGCTTCGACGGCACGACGCTGCAGATCGGCTTCGTCAGCGCCGGCGCCCGGGACAACTTCGCGAGCAGCGGCAGCGAGGACGTGCTGCGGCAGGCGCTGTCCGAGCAGTTCAACGTGCAGTGGAAGATCGACGCGGTCGTCGACCCGTCCGGCGGTTCGGCGCCCCCGTCCACCGGAGGGTTCGGCGGAGGGTTCGGCGGAGGCGGCGGTGCCGCGGGCGGAGCCCCGGGTGGGTACGGCGGTCACGGCAACGCCGGTGGGCACGGCGGTTCCGGCGGTCCGGGCGGCTACGGCGCCGCCGGTTCGGCCGGGCCGTCGGCGATGGCCGCGAGCGGGTCGCCGGCCGCGTCCGCATCCGCCGGCCCCGCTCGCCAGGCGGCCTCTCCCGGCGCTCCCGGGTCGGCGGCCCCCGCAGCCGACGCCTCCAGACCTGCGCCGGCCCGCCCCGCCGTCCCCGAGCCGGTGGCCCCCGAGGACGACATCCCGGAGGACGACGACCCCGACCTCAACGAGTCGGCCCTCTCCGGTTACGAACTGATCGTGCGCGAGCTGGGCGCGACGGTGGTGGAGGAGTTCACCAACGAGTAGGGGGCCGCCGCCCTGGCTCCTGGAGGAACGCACAGGCCCGAGCCGCCCCGTTCTTCGGAAGCCCGCACAAGGAGCCGCGGGCTCCGCCCGTTAGGCTGACCCCGTGAACGTCCTCGTCATCGGCAGCGGCGCCCGCGAACACGCCCTGTGCCGCTCACTGTCCCTCGACCCCGCCGTCACCGCGCTGCACTGCGCGCCCGGCAACGCCGGCATCGCCGAGGTCGCCGAGCTGCACCAGGTCGACGCCCTGGACGGCGGGGCCGTGTCGGCGCTGGCCGTCGAGCTGGGCGCCGAACTGGTCGTCGTCGGCCCGGAGGCGCCCCTGGTCGCCGGGGTGGCCGACGCCGTGCGCGAGGCCGGCATCCCGGTCTTCGGCCCCTCGAAGGAGGCCGCGCAGCTGGAGGGCTCCAAGGCGTTCGCCAAGGACGTGATGGCTGCGGCCGGCGTGCCGACCGCCCGCTCCTACGTCTGCACCACCCCGGAAGAGGTGGCCGAGGCGCTCGACGCGTTCGGCCCGCCGTACGTCGTCAAGGACGACGGTCTGGCCGCAGGCAAGGGCGTCGTGGTCACCGACGACCTGGCGGCGGCCTCGGCGCACGCGGCCGCCTGCGACCGCGTCGTCATCGAGGAGTTCCTGGACGGCCCGGAGGTCTCGCTCTTCGCGGTCACCGACGGCGTGAGCGTCGTCCCGCTCCAGCCCGCCCAGGACTTCAAGCGAGCGCTCGACGGCGACGAGGGTCCCAACACGGGCGGCATGGGCGCGTACTCGCCGCTGCCCTGGGCCGATCCGAAGCTGGTCGAGGAGGTCCTGGAGACGGTCCTGCAGCCGACCGTGGACGAGATGCGCCGTCGTGGCACCCCGTTCTCCGGGCTGCTCTACGCCGGCCTCGCGATCACCGGCCGCGGCGTCCGGGTCATCGAGTTCAACGCCCGCTTCGGAGACCCCGAGACGCAGGTCGTCCTGGCCCGTCTGAGGACGCCGCTGGCCGGTGTCCTGAAGGCCGCCGCCACCGGCGACCTCGCTGATCTGCCGCCCTTGCGGTGGAGCGACGACGCGGCCGTCACCGTCGTCATCGCCTCCCACAACTACCCGGAAGCCCCGCGCACCGGCGACCCCGTCACCGGCCTCGCCGAGGTGGCCGCCCAGGACGCCCCACACGCGTACGTGCTGCATGCCGGGACCAGGCAGGACGGCGACGCGGTCGTCAGCGCGGGCGGGCGCGTGCTGTCCGTCACCGCGTCCGGCGCCGATCTCGGCGAGGCGCGCGAGCGCGCGTACCGGGCGGTCGCGCGCATCGGACTCGACGGCTCCCAGCACCGTACGGACATCGCCGCCCGGGTGGCGGGCGCGTAACGCCCGCTCGGGCTCGAGCGGGCGTTACGCGCGCCCCCGGTTCCCGGCCCACGCGTCTCCGGCCCACGCGGCCCACGCGTCCCACCAGGCGACTTCCCGACAGAATCCAGGCCCCGGGCCTCCACGGAACCCCTCATCGAGGGGCCGTGGAACCCGGGGCCTGATCGTTGCCCTGCGTCATACACCTTTCCCCAAAGCCATTCCATCGAGTGAGCGCTGTGCTATCCGGCTGACGGGGGCCGGAGCGCCAACTAGGGTGCGGCGCAAGCGTCCCGGTCGTCGTTCCGGCACTTGGCCCACCGGCATTGCGATGTCGGTGGCGGGTGCCACAGTGGGGGAGTGAGCACTGCGAAGACAGCCGGGGGACACAGGACTGCAGGGAGGGGGTGAGCTCCGGTCATGACCGGTATGGGTGTGGAGATGGGCGCGCGGGCGGCGCGCGCCCGGGCACTGGCCGTGCTGCGCATCCGCAGCCGCGCCCTCGCCCTCGCGCTGTTGCCCGCGGCCGCCGCCGTGATCCTGCTCGTGGGCGGGGCCACCGGGCATCTCGTGGGCGCGGGCTGGGACGCCGTGCGCTGGGCGGTGTCCGTCGTCGCGGTCGCCGTCCTGCTCTCGGCCGGGGTGGTCGCGCTGGTGGTGGCCCGCGCCCGGCCCGCCGTCAGCCCCACGGTCGCCGTCGCCGAGCAGGCGGCCCCCGATCTGTACCGGCTGGTCCGCGACCTCGCCGACCGGCTGGACGTCCCCGCGCCCTCCGCGATAGCCCTCACGCCGGACTGCGACAGCTGGCTGGAGGACCGCACCCACCGGGCCCACGGCTCGCCGCCGTCCCGCGGCGCCGACGAGATAGCCGGCCCCGGCGGCTCCCCCGGCCCCCTGCGCCGCCGCACAGCGACGGCGCCGGTACTCGTCATCGGCTCCCCGTTCCTGTGGTGGATGCGGGTGGGCGAGCTGCGGGCCGTCCTGGCGCCGGTGGTGGCCGGTACGGGCCCCTCCGCCCACCCCGACATAGCCGCGGCCCGGCGGTACGTGCGCGGGCTGGACGCCGCGGTGGCCGTCTGCGCCGAGCGCGCCGGGCGGAGCGCGGTCCTGCGCCCCTTCTGTTCCGGGATCGGCTGGGTCGCTCGGTTGATGCTGCGCGGCTGCCAGGTCCACGCCGGCGAGATGGAGCGGGGGGTGGCCGCAGCGGCCGCCGAGCGCGCACAGGCTGTGGACTACGGGCTGCGCATCGTGGCCCAGGAGCAGGTGGGTCTGGCGTACGCGGGCTGGGACCGCCTCCTCACCCGCGTGGCGCTGCCCGCCTGGCGGATGGGCCGCTGGCCCTCCCGGCTGGACGCGGGCGTCGTGGCCGCCCTCACCGAGCTGTCCCGCCGCGACCGGCTGGCCGAGGGCTTCGCCTCCCGTCTCGGCGAGCGTCCAGCCTGCGACCTGCTGGAAGAACCCGGCGTGGTCGACGAGGCCGCGTCGCTGCTCGCCGCCCGCCTCTTCCACGGCGGTCCCGCGGAGTCCGGCCCGCACTGGTCGCCGGTGGCCTGGGACGACTACCCCGACGAGGTCGTGGACCGTAAGTGGCGCACCGACGCGGCCCGTCTCCACCGGGTGCTGGACGCCCTCGGAGTCCGCCGTGCCCCCGACCCCACGGCCGCCGCCCACGCGGGCGGCCCCACCCTGGCCCGCGTTCTGGACCACCTCACCGACACGGCGATCACGGCGACGACGGGGACTCCTTCGGCCGACGGCCGTTTCGGGGCGGACACCCTCCGCTCGTCGCCCGCGCCCGCGTCGGCGGACCCGTCCCCCGCGCTGCCGTCGGCGGACGCGCCCGGCCCGCTTCCCGGCGCCGCAGCCGCCGAAGCCGCCGGCTCCGCTCCCGGGTCCGTTCCGGCCGTGGACGCGGCCCCGCGGCCCGAGGCCGGTCCCGACGGCGACGAGCCGCCGGCCTCCAACCCGCGCAGCGCCGCCCTCGCCGCCCGCATCGGCGCCGAGGTCGGCAAGGAGGAGGCGGCGACCGCGGACGCGGCTCCCGTCGGCCCTCCGGCGTCCGGGCAGGGGCCCGACGCGGCCCTCTGGGACGACGACGCGCTCCCCCTGTTCCCCCTCCAGCCGCCGCGCACCGACCGGGAGCTGCTCGCCGACCACGTGACGGCGATGGTGTGCTGCGCGGCCATGGACACCGTCGGCGCCACCCCGGGCCTCGACTGGCTGGACGGCCCGACCCTCCTGGTCGACGGCGAGCGGGTGGCGGACCTCGCTCCCCGCGTCCTCAGCCTCGTCGAGGACGGCGACGCGGTCCCCTTGCGGACCTGGCTGGTGGAACTGGGGATACGCCCCGAGAAGCCGGTGCGGCTGGGTTGAGGGCGAAGACGCGCCCAGCGCCCCGCCCGGCGGTCCCCCACCGGAGCAGCCTCTTCCACTTTCGGCCAATCCGCAACGAATCGTGACTGTCTGCGCGCGTTATGTGATGTGCTGGGATCGAACGAGCCCATGGCAAGGGCGCGGGACATAGGACAAGCCGCAGGGGCGTGCGGCGGGGGCGACCGGCGCGGGCCGACGGGCGACGACGGAGCGGCGGGCTGCCGGCCGCCGCCGGGCACCTGGCGCCGCGCACCGCGCTCACCCGCGCATGAGCGGCCTCCCGTCGCCACGAGTCGTCACAGGGCACCACGAGTCACCAGCCGCCACACGAGTCACCAGCCGTCACGGGGCACAGGGGAGGGGAGCACCATGGGACCCGGACCAGGACCGAAGCACATCCGCCGATGGGAGTCGGGGGCGCTGGCCCACGCCGTGACGGACCCCTTCGGCCAGGGCCCCGTCCCCTGGCTGCGGGGCAGCGAGACGTACTTCGACGACACCGGTCAGGTCGTCCCCTGGTACGTGGACCCGAACCCGGCCCCCGGCGCCGCCCAGAAACCCGGCGGTCCCCGCATCCCCGCCCCGCGTACCGCGCCAGGATCCGGCGCCCCCCGGTCCGCCGACGACGTCCGGCGGCAGATCAAGGGGTTCGTCTCCACCGGCGCGGTCGCCCCGGGCGAGGCCGTCGACTTCCACATCACGGTCGACCCGCCCCAGGAGTTCAGCGTCGACGTCTACCGCATCGGCCACTACGACGGCGACGGCGCGGCCAAGATCACCACCAGTCCGCGTCTGTCCGGGATCGTCCAGCCTCCGCCGCTGACCGCCGACCGCACGGTCTCCTGCCACCACTGGTGGCTCTCCTGGCGGCTGCAGGTCCCGTCGTACTGGAACGTCGGCGCGTACGTCGCCGTCCTCACCACCGTCGACGGCTACCGGTCGCACGTGCCCTTCACGGTCCGCGACCGACGTCCCGCCGATCTGCTCCTGGTCCTGCCGGACGTCACCTGGCAGGCCTACAACCTGTATCCCGAGGACGGCCGCACCGGCGCCAGCCTCTACCACGCGTGGGACGACGAGGGGCGGCTCCTCGGTGAGGCCGACGCGGCGACCACGGTCTCCTTCGACCGTCCGTACGCCGGCGCGGGTCTCCCGCTGCACGTGGGCCACGCCTACGACTTCATCCGCTGGGCGGAGCGCTACGGCTACGACGTCGCCTACGCCGACGCCCGCGACCTGCACGTCGGCGCCGTGGACCCCACCCGCTACCGCGGCCTGGTCTTCCCCGGCCACGACGAGTACTGGTCGACGCGTATGCGCCGCACCGTGGAGCTCGCCCGCGACAGCGGCACCTCGCTGGTCTTCCTCTCCGCCAACTCCCTCTACTGGCAGGTCGAGTTGGGCCCGTCGCCGGCGGCCGTCCCGGCGCGGCTGCTCACCTGCCGCAAACGCAGGGGGCCCGGGCGGCCCGTGCTGTGGCGTGAGATCGACCGGGCCGAGCAGCAGCTGATCGGCATCCAGTACGCGGGGCGCGTGCCCGAGCCGCATCCGCTGATCGTCCGCAACGCCGGACACTGGCTGTGGGAGGCGACCGGGGCGGGCGAGGGCGACGGAATCGAGCGCCTGGTCGCGGGTGAGGCCGACCGGTACTTCCCGCGGACCGCGCTGCCGCCCCACGAGGACCGCATCCTCCTCGCCCACTCCCCGTACAGCGACAGCGAGGGCGTCCTGCGTCATCAGGAGACCTCCCTCTACCGCGCCCCCTCCGGCGCCCTGGTCTTCGCGTCCGGCACCTTCGCCTGGTCCCCGGCCCTGGACCGGCCCGGCCATGCCGATCCCCGCGTCCAGCGCGCCACGGCCAACCTCCTGGACCGCATCTGCAAACGCGACTGACGCCCGTGCACCCACCCCGCTGTCCCCGTACGCCCACGCTGCCGTTCTCGCGCGCCCGCCCCGCTGTTCCCGCTCGCCCACCCCGCTGTCCTCGGTCGATCCCGATGTACGGGACAATCAGGCCACTGAGACAGAACCACGGGGAGGAACCGTGTCCGGATTCGTAGAAAAGCCCGAGCCCCTCCAGGTGCCGGGCCTGGTGCATCTGCACACCGGCAAGGTGCGCGAGCTGTACCAGAACGAGGCGGGCGACCTCGTGATGGTCGCCAGCGACCGCACGTCCGCCTTCGACTGGGTGCTGCCGACCGAGATCCCCGACAAGGGCCGCATCCTGACCCAGCTCTCCCTGTGGTGGTTCGACCAGCTCACCGACCTGGTCCCGAACCACGTCCTCAGCACGGAACTGCCCGCCGGCGCCCCCGCCGACTGGGCCGGCCGCACCCTGGTCTGCAAGTCGCTGCGGATGGTCCCCGTCGAGTGCGTGGCCCGCGGCTACCTCACCGGCTCGGGCCTTGCCGAGTACCGGGAGTCGCGCACGGTCTGCGGGCTCGCCCTCCCCGAGGGCCTGGTCGACGGCAGCGAACTGCCCGCCCCGATCTTCACCCCGGCCACCAAGGCGGCCGTGGGCGAGCACGACGAGAACGTCTCCTACGAGGAGGTGGCCCGTCAGGTCGGCGCCGACACCGCCGCCGCGCTCCGTCAGGCGACCCTCGCCGTCTACGGCCGCGCCCGCGACATCGCCCGGGACCGGGGCGTCATCCTCGCCGACACGAAGTTCGAGTTCGGCTTCGAGGGCGAGAACCTGGTCATCGCCGACGAGGTCCTGACCCCGGACTCGTCCCGCTTCTGGCCGGCCGACCAGTGGCAGCCCGGCCGCGCGCAGCCCTCGTACGACAAGCAGTTCGTGCGCGACTGGCTGACCTCCGCCGAGTCCGGCTGGGACCGGCATGGCGAGCAGCCCCCGCCGCCGCTTCCCCAGCGGATCGTTGACGCGACCCGCGCGAAGTACGTCGAGGCCTACGAGCGCCTCACCGGCGTCGGCTGGGAGTGACGGAGAAGGCCCCGGTCGATGACCGGGGCCTTCTCGATGGAGCGGACGACGAGGCTCGAACTCGCGACCTCAACCTTGGCAAGGTTGCGCTCTACCAACTGAGCTACGTCCGCAGTGCGCCGGTGTGAACGTGCCGTGGCGCGAGGCCAACTATACCCAACCCCGCTCCCGCGCGAGCCGCACCGCGGCGTGCCGGTTCTCCGCCCCGAGCTTGGAGACGGCCGACGACAGATAGTTCCGCACGGTGCCCTGCGACAGCGCGGCCCGCTCCGCGATCTCCGCGACGGGAGCCCCGTCGGCCGCGAGTTCGAGCACCTCCGCCTCGCGCGGGGTCAGCGGCGAGTCGCCGGCGGAGATCGCGTCGGCGGCCAACTCCGAGTCGATGTAACGGTTCCCGGCGTGCACCGTGCGGATGATCTCCGCGAGCCGTTGGGCGCTCAGCGTCTTGGGGACGAACCCGCGCACACCTGCCGCGAGCGCCCGATTGAGATGCCCCGGCCGTCCGTGACCGGTGACGATCAGTGCCTGGCAGCCGGGCAGTTCGGCGCGCAGGGATGTGGCGACCTTCACACCGTCCGCGCCGGGCATCTGCAGATCCAGGACGGCGACGTCCGGGCGGTGGGCCCGGGCCATCGCCAGCGCCTCCGGCCCGGTGGCCGCCTCGGCGACGATCGTCAGGTCGTCCTCCAGGGAGAGCAGCGCGGCCAGGGCGCCCCGGATGAGGTGCTCGTCGTCGGCGAGCAGCACCCGCACCGTCATGAAGTGACCTCTTTCACAGCGCTCTCCCCGTCCAGTGGCACCTGGGCGACCACCCGGTACCCGCCCGTCCCGACGAACCCCGCCTGCAGCGTCCCGTCGACCCTGAGCAGCCGCTCCCGCAGCCCGGCGAGCCCCGACCCGCCCCGGCCCCCGCCGCCGGCCACCGTGCCGCCGCCGCTGTGCACGGCGTCGCCCGGTCCGGGGTCGTGCCGGTCGGTGTCACCCCGGCCCATGGCATCGCGGCCGGTGTCGCCCCGCTGCGTGCCCGGCGCGGGATCCGGCACCGGATCCGGCCGGGCGCCGTCGTTCTCCACCGTGAGCACCACGCACCCCTCCGTCCTCCGCAGGGCTACCGAACACCGCTCCGCGGCCCCGTGCCGCAGCACGTTCGTCGTACTCTCCCGCACCACCCAGCCGAGCGCCGACTGCACCTCGGCGGGCAGCGCCCCGGCGTCCCCGTGCACCTCGCACGCGATCCCGGCCGCCCTCAACACCCCTTGTGCTCCTGTGAGTTCGGCCCCGAGGTCGGCCTCCCGGTAGCCCCGGACGACGTCACGCACCTCACGCTGCGACTCCTGCGCGATGCGCTGCACCTCGATCATCTGCTCCACGGCGTCCGCCCGCCCGCGCCGGGCCAGCTGCACGGCAAGCTCGCTCTTCAGGGCGATCACCGCCAGGTTCCGGCCCATGACGTCGTGCAGATCCCGCCCGAACCGCAGCCGCTCCTCGGCGACGGCGAGCCGGGCCTCGACCTCGCGGGCCCGCTCCGCCTCCCAGAGCACGGACAGGGTCCAGGCGCCGCAGCGACCGGCCAGCAGCGAGAAGAGCGTTGCGAACGCGGTGAGCATCCCGACCGTCGAAATCCCGGCGAGGTCCGGCTCGGTCCAGGCGAACGCGGCCATGAGCACCACGGAGAGCACGAGAGACCGCCGCAGGAACACCGGGACGGGCACGACCAGCCCGTACAGGAGCCCGACGGGCAGCAGCACGGCGCCGATGAACAGCCTGACCGCCACCGCGTCGGCGCCGCCCTGCACGGCGAGAGCGAGGATCAGCGCCAGCTCCAGGGCCAGCAGGACGACGGAGGGGCGCAGCTCGCGGGGCGGGAGCTCCGCTCGGCCCAGGTAGTGGTCGAGCGCCGGCCGGGTGCGCCGGTTCGCCTCCACGCAGCTCAGGGCGCCTCCGAGGAGCAGCAGCCCGCCGAGGGCCAGCGGCAGCGGCCGCCTGCCGACGGAGCCCACCAGCGGCAGCGCCAGCCACGACAGGGAGAAGAACCAGGTCGTGACGTACCAGGTGACCACGCTCTGCAGTTCGACCCGCTCCGCCTTGCTGCGCTCGCGCCAGTGGCGTCCGTGCCACCCCCGTATCCAGCCGAACACCGTTCCACCGCTCCTCAGCGCCTCGGCTCCCACCGGAACCACCGCCGTACAGCAAACACCGCGAGCAGGGTCCAGACCAGGGCGGTCGCCAGCGCCCCGAGGGCTTCGGGGGCGGACAGGCTCCCGGTCCAGCCGCCCCGGATCAGTGTGATCACCGGAGACAGCGGCAGCAGCTCACAGAAGGACGCGAGGCGGTCGGGGAGCAGTTCCAGCGGGACGGCCATCCCGGAGCCGGCCATCGACACCAGCACCAACGGCGCCGTGGTCACCTGGGCGCTCTCCACGGTCCGGGTCAGGGCGGCCGTGAGCGCCGCGAACGCCGCGCACATCACGAGCCCCGACAGCAGCCCGAGCACGGCGAGCTGGGGCGCCTTCGGCGCCGGTACGTCCAGCAGGACGGTGGAACCGGCCACCAGCACGAGGGACTGCGCCAGCCCCGTGACGAGGATCGGCAGCGCCGATCCGCCGAGGATCTCGGCGTCCCGCAGTTCGCCGGTGCGCAGCCGCTTGAGCACCAACTCCTCGCGCCGGGCGGTGTAGACGGACGACAGCGCCTGGTACACCCCGAACAGCAAGGAGAACCCGATGGCGGCGGGCAGCAGGACCAGGCCGGCGGTGAGCCCGACGTCCGCCACGTCCATGCCGTCGACCGCCGAGGCGAGGCTGACCGGCAGCACGAGCGGCACGAACAGGGCCAGGGCGAGTGTGCTCCTGCTGCGCACGAGAAGGGTCAGCTCGGCCCGGCCGAGGGCGGCGATGCGGCCCGGGCGCGTCGTGACCGCACGCGCGGCCGTCCGACCGGCGGCGCCCTCCGTCACCGTCCCGCCCGCCGCGCCCGTCCCACCCGTGCGGACGGCCCCCCTCGTTCCGCTCATTTCAACCGTTCCGTCTGTTCTGCCCGTTCCGTGTGCTCCGCTCATGCCGCCCGCCTCGCTCGTACGACGTGCTCCGCCGGTCCCGCGCGCCCCGCTCATGCCGTTCTCCCCCCTCGTGCCGTGGCCTTCGCACCGCGACCATCTGCGCCGTCCCGGCCGTCCCGCCCGCCCCCGTCGCCCTCGGGGTCGTCCGACGCCTGCCGGGCGATGCCGAGGAACGCCTCCTCCAGCGAGGCCGACCGCACGTCCAGCCCGCGCAGTCGCACTCCGGCCCGGTCGGCCCACACCAGCAGTCCGGTCGCCGCCCGCTGCAACTCCCGTGTGTGCAGCCGTACGACGCGACCTTCGACCTCGTGGCCGGACACCCCGAGCTCCCCCAGCGGCGGCAGGTCGCCTGCGAAGTACCCCTCGGGCAGCTCGAAGGCGATCCGGGAGGGCTGGGCTCCGGTCACCTCCGCGGGCGTTCCGGAGACGGCGATGCGGCCCCGGTGCAGGATGGCCAGCCGGTCGGCGAGGTTCTCCGCCTCCTCCAGGTAGTGCGTGGTGAGCAGGACCGTCGTGCCGGCGTCGCGCAGAGCGCCCACCAGGTCCCAGGTGTCGCGCCGGCCCTCGGCGTCCAGGCCGGTCGTCGGCTCGTCGAGGAACAGGACTTCGGGTTCGCCGAGCAGCGCGAGCGCCAGGTCGAGGCGGCGCCGCTCGCCCCCGGACAACTGCTTGACCCGGACGTCCGCCCGTTCGGCGAGTCCGACGAGTGCCAGCGCCTCCACGGCCGGGCGGGCGCCGCTCACGCAGCCGGCCCACATCCGCGCGGTCTCGGCGACGGTCAGTTCGGAGGGGAAGCCGCCCTCCTGGAGCATCACGCCGGTGCGCGGCCGCACGGCGGCCCGTTCGGTGTAAGGGTCGTGCCCGAGGACCCTGACCCTGCCGCCGTCCGGAGGCGCGAGCCCTTCCAGCAGTTCGACGGTCGACGTCTTCCCGGCCCCGTTGGTGCCCAGCAGCGCGAAGACCTCACCGCGGCGCACGTGGAAGGAGATTCCACGGACCGCTTCGAACTCGCCCCCGTACACACGCCGGAGGCCGGTGACCTCGATCACGTGCTCATGTGTGTCCATGTCCCGAGCGTCCCCGCGGAGGGGAGGACCCGGCAGTGCGAGGTGTCACCGGTGCGTATGACAAATGTCAGACGACGGACGACTCCTGCGGCGCCCAGGCACTCCGGGTGGTTGGAGCACACGGACCGCGGGACGCATGGACAGTGGGACGCACGGACGCACGAAAAAGACCCTGATCCAGTGGATCGGGGTCTTTTCGATGGAGCGGACGACGAGGCTCGAACTCGCGACCTCAACCTTGGCAAGGTTGCGCTCTACCAACTGAGCTACGTCCGCATTGCCTCCGACCGGCTTTCACCGATCGGCGCGAGCACCAGCCTACCTGATCCACAGCAGTGGTCGGATCGGCGATGCAGAGCGGGTGACAGGAATTGCACACTGCGCCTTCCCCCTGGAAGGGGGATGTTCTACTACTGAACTACACCCGCGTGTACTCCGTGAGCTGGGCCTTTCGGCCTTGCCCGGCGGCGTGCTCCAGACTCTAGCTGACCGGGAGGGGTGCAGCGCAAGTCGGTTCCCGCCGTGGGCGGCTGACCTGCCGTCGGCCCAGCACTCGGGGCGGAGCTCACTGTGCGTCGGCGAACGCCTCGTAGACCTTCTTGGGGATGCGGCCGCGGGCCGGCACGTCCATCTTGTTGGCCTGGGCCCAGGCGCGGACGGCGGCGGGGTCGGGGGCGACCTCCGTCTGCTTGTACGCCTTGCCGGACCTCGACCGCTTGCGGCCGGCGTCCACGTAGGGCGCGAGCGCCTTACGCAGTTTCTCGGCATTGCCTTCATTCAGGTCGATCTCGTACGACTTGCCGTCCAGCCCGAAGGCGATCGTTTCCGCCGCTTCCGAGCCGTCGATGTCGTCAAAGAGAGTGACCACGACCTTCTGCGCCACGAATATCGGTCCCTTCGTGCGACAGCTCTGCGATGACGTGCCAGGACGCCACGGAGATGTCGACTGTTCGCCTGTTATGGGGCAAAGTATCGGCTATTGACAATTCATTTGTACAGTGCCCGGCATTGCAATGTGAAGCCCGACTAAATCTGCCCGCGTGTCCCGGGGCAATAGGGAACGCGGACGCACCCCGGATCTTTCCCTGAAATTTCCGCGAAGGCACTGGTCCGATACCTGATCGTGATGGCGCTCACGTAGTTTCCTACAACTCTACTCGCGTAGAAATTTTGTACGGGTAGTCTGAAGAGACCTGTTGGAGACACCTGCAGGAGCCTGCTCAGCACCACACCACCGGGAGTGCCAGTGGCACGCGTCGTAGTCGACGTCATGCTCAAGCCGGAGATCCTCGACCCCCAGGGCCAGGCGGTGCAGCGCGCACTGCCGCGGCTGGGTTTCGAAGGCATCTCCGACGTACGTCAGGGAAAGCGATTCGAACTGGAAGTTGACGGGCCGGTCGACGAGGCCGCCCTCGCCCGCATCCACGATCTTGCGGAATCCTTCCTCGCCAACACCGTGATCGAGGACTTCACCGTCCGGGTCGAGTCGGAAGAAGCCGTCGCGGGGGCCGCGAAGTGACCGCTCGTATTGGCGTCGTCACTTTTCCCGGCAGCCTCGACGACCGGGACACCCAGCGCGCGATCCGCCTCGCGGGCGCGGAGCCCGTCGCCCTGTGGCACAAGGACAAGAACCTCCACCAGGTCGACGCCGTGGTGCTGTGCGGAGGTTTCTCGTACGGCGACTATCTGCGGGCGGGCGCCATCGCCCGTTTCTCCCCGGTGATGGAGCCCCTCATCGAGCAGGCGAAGGCCGGTCTGCCGGTCCTCGGCATCTGCAACGGCTTCCAGATCCTCACCGAGGCCCACCTGCTGCCCGGCGCGATGCTCGGCAACGACCACCTCCACTTCATCTGCCGCGACCAGAAGCTGCGGGTGGAGAACGCGGACACCGCCTGGACGACCGACTACTCGGCCGGCCAGGAGATCCACATCCCGCTGAAGAACATGGACGGCCGGTACGTCGCCGACGAGCGCACGCTCGACGAGCTGGAGGGGGAGGGCCGGGTCGCCTTCCGCTACCTGGACGTCAACCCCAACGGCAGCCTCCGTGACATCGCCGGCATCACCAACGAGGCCGGCAACGTCGTGGGCCTCATGCCGCACCCGGAGCACGCCGTGGAGCCGCTCATCGGCTCGGGCCGCACCGACGGCCTCCCGTTCTTCACCTCGATCCTCAAGAAGCTGGTCAACGCATGAGCCGGACGCCTCTGGACACGGTCGAGCACGCGACCGAGACCCCCGACGTCGAGCTGCCCTGGGCCGAACTCGGCCTCAAGAAGGACGAGTACGAGCGGGTCGTGGAGATCCTCGGCCGCCGCCCGACCGGCGCCGAGCTCGCCATGTACTCCGTCATGTGGTCCGAGCACTGCTCGTACAAGTCCTCCAAGGTTCACCTGCGCCAGTTCGGCGAGAAGGCCCCCCAGTCGGACGCCCTCCTCGTCGGCATCGGCGAGAACGCGGGCGTCGTCGACGTCGGACAGGGCTACGCGGTCACCTTCAAGGTCGAGTCGCACAACCACCCCTCCTACGTCGAGCCCTACCAGGGCGCGGCCACGGGCGTCGGCGGCATCGTGCGCGACATCATCGCGATGGGCGCGCGGCCGGTCGCGGTCGTGGACCCGCTGCGCTTCGGCGCCGCCGACCACCCCGACACCAAGCGCGTCCTGCCGGGCGTCGTCGCCGGCATCGGCGGCTACGGCAACTGCCTGGGCCTGCCGAACATCGGCGGCGAGGTCGTCTTCGACGCCTGCTACCAGGGCAACCCGCTGGTCAACGCCGGAGCCATCGGTGTGATGCGGCACGAGGACATCCACCTGGCGAAGGCGTCCGGCGCGGGCAACAAGGTCATCCTCTACGGGGCCCGGACCGGCGGCGACGGCATCGGCGGCGCGTCGATCCTGGCCTCCGAGACCTTCGACGACGCCAAGCCGTCGAAGCGCCCGGCCGTGCAGGTCGGCGACCCCTTCCAGGAGAAGCTGCTCATCGAGTGCACCCTGGAGGCCTTCAAGGAGAAGCTGGTCGTCGGCATCCAGGACCTCGGCGCGGCCGGGCTGTCCTGCGCCACGTCCGAGCTCGCCTCCAACGGCTCCGGCGGCATGCGCGTGACGCTGGACGACGTACCGCTGCGCGACTCCACGCTCTCGCCCGAGGAAATCCTCATGAGCGAGTCGCAGGAACGCATGTGCGCGGTCGTCGAGCCGGCGAAGGTCGACCGCTTCCTGGAGATCTGCGACAAGTGGGACGTCATCGCCACCGTCATCGGCGAGGTGACCGACGGCGACCGTCTCGAGATCTTCTGGCACGGCGGCAAGATCGTCGACGTCGACCCGCGCACGGTCGCCCACGACGGTCCGGTCTACGAGCGCCCCTACGCCCGCCCCGACTGGCAGGACGCCCTCCAGGCGGACGACGCGAACAAGCTGCCCAGGCCGACCACGGGCGAGGAGCTGAAGGACCAGGTCCTGAAGCTGGTGTCCTCCCCGAACCAGGCGTCGAAGAAGTGGATCACCTCGCAGTACGACCACTTCGTGCAGGGCAACACCGTCCTCGCCCAGCCCGAGGACTCCGGCATGATCCGCATCGACGAGGAGACCGGCCTCGGCGTCGCCATCGCGACCGACGGCAACGGCCGGTACGCCAAGCTCGACCCGTACGCGGGCGCGCAGCTGGCCCTCTCCGAGGCGTACCGCAACGTGGCGACGACCGGCGCCAAGCCGCTCGCCGTCTCCGACTGCCTGAACTTCGGCTCGCCCGAGGACCCGGCGGTGATGTGGCAGTTCGCGGAGGCCATCCGCGGCCTCGCCGACGCCTGCCAGCAGCTGGGCACCCCGGTGACCGGCGGCAACGTCTCGCTCTACAACCAGACCGGTGAGGCGGCCATCCACCCGACCCCGGTGGTCGCGGTGCTGGGCGTCATCGACGACGTGGCCCGGCGCACGCCCGTCGCCTTCCAGGAGGAGGGCCAGCTGCTCTACCTCCTCGGCGACACGCGTGAGGAGTTCGGCGGCTCGGCCTGGTCCCAGGTCGTCCACGACCACCTCGGCGGACTGCCCCCGAAGGTCGACCTGGAGCGGGAGCGGCTGCTCGCCGAGATCCTGATCTCGGCCTCCCGCGACGGCATGATCGACTCCGCGCACGACCTGTCGGACGGCGGTCTGATCCAGGCGGTCGTCGAGTCGGCGCTGCTCGGCGGCAAGGGCGCGCGGCTGGTCGTCCCGGACGGGCTCGACGCCTTCACCCTCCTGTTCTCCGAGTCGGCGGGACGTGCCGTGGTGGCGGTCCCGCGGTCCGAGGAGGTCCGCTTCAACGACATGTGCGGCGCGCGTGGCCTGCCCGTCACGCGCATCGGCGTCGTGGACGGCGACACGGTCGAGCTCCAGGGCGAGTTCGAGCTGTCGCTGGAGGAACTGCGCAAGGCCCACGAGGACACCATCCCGGCGCTCCTCGCGTAGCCGCCGCGGTATCCGCAGCCGGCGAAGGCCCCGCCCGTTCCCACGGGCGGGGCCTTCGCCGTGACCGCCAGCCGGGCGGCGCGCCCTCCCGCCGGGCCCGGGCGGCCCGGGTGCCGCGGCGACGGACGGCCCCGGTGCCGCGGACGGCCCCGGTGTCACAGGCGGCCACTAGGCTCGCCGTCATGTCTCCCGCCAGGAAGCGCGCCCGCGCCTACGACCCCGCCAGGACCCGTTCCGCGGTGACGGCCCAGTTCGGGAACGTGCGACGGGCCGTGGCCGGCCTCACGCCCGAGCAGCTCGCGCTGCCCACGCGGCTGCCGGGATGGACCGTGCGGGAGCTGGCCGCGCACGTGACCATGGCGGTGGAGACCGTCAGCCGCAACATCGACCGGGACGAACCCGCGAAGGCCGATCTCACGCTCCTGCAGTGGCCGTTCGCCACGGCCGCCCGCGCCGCCGACATCGGCGAGCGCACCCGCGAGCTCGCCGCGGCCGACCCCGATCCGGACGTCCTCTTCGCCCGCACCGAGGAGCGTTTCGCCGCCGCCCTGGCCGCCGTCCCCGGCGACCGGTTGCTCGCCACCCGCACCGGCGCCATGAGCCTGGCGGACTACCTCGTCACCCGCACCGTCGAGCTGGTCGTGCACACCGACGACCTGAACGCGGCCGTTCCCGGTCTGGACGTCCCGTACGACCGCCAGGCGCTGGCCGCGGCCACCCGGCTCCTCGCCGACGCCCTCGCCGACAGGGCGCCCGGGGGTGCGACCGAGGTGCGGATCCCGCCGTACGCCGTCGTGCAGTGCGTCGAGGGCCCCCGGCACACCCGGGGAACCCCGCCCAACGTCGTCGAGACCGACCCGCTGACCTGGATCCGGCTGGCCGCCGGCCGGGTCACCTGGCAGGACGCCGTCCAGCAGGCGAAGGTCGCGGCGAGCGGTGAGCGGGCGGACCTCTCGGCGCTGCTCCCTCTGATGGCCTGAGCGCCCGACGGAACCGACCACCCGGCCTGCCCCGTCGAACCGACATGTCCAGGCAGAGGCACGACCCCACGGACCCGCACCCCCACCCCCACCCGCACGGGGAATCGCACCGGCACCCGCACCCGTACCGGCGCCGCACGGCGTTGACCGCCGCCGTTCTGCTCGTCCCGCTCGCCGCGGCCTGCGGCGGAGGGAGCGCGGGCGGCGAGCGGCCCGGCAGCGGGGAGGTGCGCGTCGAGCAGCCCGTCACCGGCGTCCGGTGGAGCGTCGAGAGCGTGACCGTCGGCGGAGCCCTCCAGCAGGCCCCCTCGGGCGCCTACGTCGAGATCGAGGACGGCAGGGCGACGGGCGACTACGGCTGCAACCACTTCACCGCGAAGGCCGCCGTTGAGGGCGACCGCGTCCGGTTCAGCGACGCGCGGTCGACCAGGATGGCCTGCGAGAAGCAGCGCATGGCGTTCGAGCGCACGCTGGCGGGCACGCTCGCCGACGGGACCCTCACCGCCGAGGTCGACGGCGCCACGCTGACCCTCGGCACGGCCGACGGCGACCACGTCCGACTGACCGGGAAATGAGACCCGGCCGGCGTCCGGCGCCCCTGAGCGCCCCTATTGGTGTGCGACAGCTCACTCATGCCCGCACAGCGGCCGCCCGCCCGGTCGCTCCCGCGGCCTGCCCGATCCCGGAGTGGATCACCAAACCCTGCACCTGACCTGCGCATACGCGTGGATCATGAACGTCCCGAACTGTCGGTGATCCAGTTACCGGCGGGTATCCCCAATTCGGACCAGTGGTCGATCTCGCCTACACTCGGTGGCGTGCCACGTGGTGACGGTCGACTCAGTCATGATCTGCTCCCCGGTGAGAAGGGCCCCCAGGACGCATGCGGCGTCTTCGGTGTCTGGGCTCCCGGTGAAGAGGTCGCCAAGCTCACTTACTTCGGGCTCTACGCCCTACAGCATCGAGGTCAGGAATCCGCGGGGATCGCGGTCAGCAACGGCTCGCAGATCCTCGTCTTCAAGGACATGGGCCTGGTGTCCCAGGTCTTCGACGAGACCTCACTCGGTTCGCTCCAGGGTCATATCGCGGTCGGTCACGCCCGCTACTCGACCACCGGCGCCTCCGTGTGGGAGAACGCCCAGCCGACGTTCCGCGCCACCGCGCACGGTTCGATCGCGCTCGGTCACAACGGGAACCTCGTCAACACCGCCCAGCTCGCCGAGATGGTCGCCGACCTGCCCAAGCAGGAGGGCCGCACCCCTCGCGTCGCGGCGACCAACGACACCGACCTGCTCACCGCGCTCCTCGCGGCCCAGGTCGACGAGGAGGGCAAGCCGCTGACCATCGAGGAGGCGGCCCACCAGGTCCTCCCTCAGGTCAAGGGCGCCTTCTCGCTCGTTTTCATGGACGAGCACACGCTCTACGCGGGCCGCGACCCCCAGGGCATCCGCCCGCTGGTCCTCGGCCGGCTCGAGCGCGGCTGGGTGGTCGCCTCCGAGTCCGCCGCGCTCGACATCTGCGGTGCGAGCTACGTCCGCGAGATCGAGCCGGGCGAGTTCGTCGCCATCGACGAGAACGGCCTGCGGACCTCCCGGTTCGCGGAAGCGAAGCCCAAGGGCTGTGTCTTCGAGTACGTGTACCTGGCTCGCCCGGACACCGACATCGCCGGGCGGAACGTGTACCTCTCCCGTGTGGAGATGGGCCGCAAGCTCGCCAAGGAAGCGCCGGTCGAGGCCGATCTCGTCATAGCGACACCGGAGTCCGGCACTCCCGCCGCCATCGGCTACGCGGAGGCGTCGGGCATCCCCTTCGGCGCGGGCCTGGTGAAGAACGCCTACGTCGGCCGGACGTTCATCCAGCCCTCGCAGACGATCCGCCAGCTGGGCATCCGCCTGAAGCTGAACCCGCTCAAGGAAGTCATCAAGGGCAAGCGCCTGGTCGTCGTCGACGACTCGATCGTGCGCGGCAACACCCAGCGGGCCCTGGTCCGCATGCTCCGCGAGGCGGGCGCGGCCGAGGTGCACATCCGCATCTCCTCGCCGCCGGTGAAGTGGCCCTGCTTCTTCGGCATCGACTTCGCCACGCGCGCGGAGTTGATCGCCAACGGCATGACCATCGAGGAGATCGGCACCTCCCTGGGCGCCGACTCGCTCTCGTACATCTCCATCGAAGGCATGATCGAGGCGACCACCATCGCCAAGCCGAACCTCTGCCGCGCCTGCTTCGACGGCGAATACCCGATGGAGCTCCCCGATCCCGAGCTGCTCGGCAAGCAGCTCCTGGAGACGGAGCTGGCCGCCGGTCCGGCCGCCACGGCCGCGGCCGACGCGATCCGCCGTCCGTAGCCCGTCCGACACATCCGTCACACCTGCCGTACGACACGAAAGTTCTCACCGTCATGTCTGAGACAACTGGTGCCAGCTACGCAGCTGCGGGCGTCGACATCGAAGCGGGCGACCGCGCCGTGGAGCTCATGAAGGAGTGGGTGAAGAAGACGCAGCGCCCCGAGGTCCTCGGCGGCCTCGGCGGCTTCGCCGGCCTCTTCGACGCCTCCGCCCTCAAGCGCTACGAGCGTCCCCTCCTCGCCTCCGCGACCGACGGCGTCGGCACGAAGGTCGACATCGCCCGCCGGCTGGGCGTGTACGACACCATCGGCCACGACCTGGTCGCCATGGTCATGGACGACATCGTGGTGTGCGGCGCCGAGCCGCTGTTCATGACCGACTACATCTGCGTCGGCAAGGTCCACCCCGAGCGCGTCGCGGCCATCGTCAAGGGCATCGCCGAGGGCTGTGTGCTCGCCGGCTGCGCCCTGGTCGGCGGCGAGACGGCCGAGCACCCGGGCCTCCTCGGCGAGGACGACTTCGACGTCGCCGGCGCCGGCACGGGCGTCGTGGAGGCGGACCGGCTGCTCGGTCCGGATCGCATCCGCACGGGTGACGCGGTGATCGCCATGGCGGCCTCCGGCCTTCACTCGAACGGGTACTCGCTGGTCCGGCACGTCCTGCTGAACCAGGCCGGCCTGTCCCTGGACGCACGGGTCGACGAGCTCGGCCGCACGCTCGGCGAGGAGCTCCTGGAGCCCACCAAGATCTACTCGCTGGACTGCCTGGCCCTCACCCGCACCACGGACGTGCACGCCTTCTCGCACATCACCGGAGGCGGTCTGGCGGCCAACCTGGCCCGCGTGATCCCCGACGGGCTGCACGCCGTCGTGGACCGTTCCACCTGGACCCCGGCCCCGATCTTCGACCTGGTCGGCAGGACCGGTTCGGTCGAGCGGCTGGAACTGGAGAAGACGCTCAACATGGGCGTCGGCATGATGGCGATCGTGCCCGAGGAGTCGGCGGACGTCGCGCTCGCGACGCTGGCCGACCGCGGCGTCGAGGCCTGGATCGCCGGCGAGATCACCGAGCGCGGCGAGCACCCGACCGGCGCGGAGCTGGTCGGGGACTACACCGCGTAGAACCGCCGCAGGGCGGGCGACCGCACAGGCAGCACAAGACCCGGTCGGTGACCGAAGCCACCGACCGGGTGAGTGCTCAGTACAAGGTCAAGCGCCGCGACGGTGTTGCGAGGAGTCCTCGCCGTCATCCTCGTCGTCGTCCCCGTACAGCTCGGCGTACCGGGCGTACGGGTCGTCGTCTTGCTCATCGTCATCATCCTCGAACGGTTGACCGTTCGGCGGAATGTTCGATGGCGATGCGCCCAGCTCTTCGGCCAGACGCGAGAGATCTGTCCCGCCGCTGTTGTACTTCAGCTGGCGGGCGACCTTCGCTTGCTTGGCCTTGGCCCGGCCGCGCCCCATGGCTCGACCCCCTCAACGACGGGGCTCGACGGCCCCAGGTTGACACGCGTTCATGATCCAGAACGGCCTCTCCATGGAGAGCCCGTCGTAGGGCTCCCACGGTACCTGAGCCCACGCCCGTACGGTACGTCGCCCGTACCACGCGCGTGTGCGCAGCACCCTTCGAGCGCCCCGTCCTCGCTGGTCAGTGGCGATTTTAACCACTTATCGGCGGGCGACCCGCCGGGAGGAGTGAGAGTTCTCTCTAACTTTCCACCGGCCGGTACCGCCGAAACCCTGGGACGGGACGCCCTGGGGCCCCGCCGGAAGATCACCAGCCGCGCGCCCGAGCCGCCTCGTGCATCCGCTGCTCGGCGATCCGGTCGGCCGCGGCGGCCGGCGGAATCCCGTCTTCCTTCGCACGTGCGAAGATTCCGAGCGTGGTGTCGAAGATCTTCGCCGCCTTCGCCCTGCACCGGTCGAAGTCGAAGCCGTGCAGCTCGTCGGCGACCTGGATGACCCCGCCGGCGTTCACCACGTAGTCCGGCGCGTAGAGGATCCCCCGGTCGGCGAGGTCCTTCTCCACGCCCGGGTGGGCGAGCTGGTTGTTGGCCGCACCGCACACGATCCTCGCCGTCAGCACCGGCACGGAGTCGTCGTCGAGCGCCCCGCCGAGCGCGCAGGGGGCGTAGACGTCGAGACCCTCGACCCGGATCAGCGCGTCGGTGTCCGCGACGGCCGTCACGCCCTCCGGGTGCCGCTCGAGGATCCTGCGCACCGCGTCCTCGCGGACGTCCGTGATCACGACCCGGGCGCCCTCCTCGCGCAGGTGCTGCACGAGGTGGTGGCCGACCTTGCCGACGCCCGCGATGCCGACGGTGCGGTCGCGCAGCGACGGATCGCCCCACAGGTGCTGTGCGGAGGCCCGCATGCCCTGGTAGACGCCGAAGGCCGTCAGCACGGAGGAGTCGCCCGCGCCGCCGTTCTCCGGTGAGCGCCCGGTCGTCCAGCGGCACTCGCGCGCCACGACGTCCATGTCGGCGACGTAGGTCCCGACGTCGCAGGCGGTCACATAGCGACCGCCGAGGGAGGCCACGAAGCGGCCGTACGCGAGCAGCAGCGCCTCGGACTTGATCGTGTCGGGATCACCGATGATCACGGCCTTGCCGCCGCCGTGGTCCAGCCCGGCCATGGCGTTCTTGTACGACATCCCGCGCGCGAGGTTCAGCGCGTCGGCGACGGCCTCCGCCTCGGTCGCGTAGGGATAGAAGCGGGTGCCGCCGAGGGCGGGGCCCAGAGCGGTGGAGTGCAGGGCGATGACGGCCTTGAGGCCGCTCGCACGGTCCTGGCAGAGCACGACTTGCTCATGACCACCCTGGTCCGAGTGGAACAGGGTGCGCAGTACATCAGCAGGTGCGCCGGATACGTCGGTCACTGTGGTGACTCCCGGGTAACTAGCGGCGGTCGGGACACGGGCACCGTAAGGGTGGCGGGGCCCGTGCTCTGAGCGTAGAGCCTGCACGGCCCGCCGATCCCGCGGTGCGGGGGATCACCTTCTCCCGGAGTGGCGCCGTGCGACGATTCGCAGGGGTTTCCCCGTCGGCCGAAAGGGGAGGGAGCAGGCGTGCCCAAGGTGTCCTCGGTGATCGTTCCGTACGCGGTCTATCTGCGCGTGTACGAGCCGCTGGCCGCTTTCCCCGAGCCGGAGCGCACCCACTGGGCCCGCTACGCACGCCGCCCCGAGCTGCCCTCCTATCAGGACGAACTGCGCCGCTCGCTGGAAGGACTGCTGCCCACCCCGCCGGTCGCGGCGCCGGTGCACGAGAGCGGCGACGCGTTCGTGACCGAGGTGGACGGCGTGCTGTGCGTCTGCCCCTGGCGCACCCGGCTGCGCGGCTGGCTGGCGCTGGCGGAGGTCGACGAGGAGCTGCCCCGGCCGGTTCTGGAGGCGGCGCTCCCCGAGGTGGTGCGCCGGCAGGCGGCCCAGGACCACGAACGCTGGCTGGAGAGCAACCCCGACGCCCGCCCGTGGATCCGCACGGCGGTCTGGCAGGTGCCGCTCCACTGGTTCGTGCTGGTCTCCGACGAGGAGCGCGCGTACGAGAAGGGGACCGGGGAGGTCGCCCCGGTGCTGCGCTACCGCACGCCGATGGTGCAGGCGCGCCGCCGCGTGGCCCGCTCGCTGCGCACGCTGAAGGACTCCACGGACGAGGGACCGCTCGTCGAGGGCCTGTTGGACGTGGGCCGCTGGCTGGAGGAGTTCCATCCGCGTTCGCTGGTGGAACTGGATTACGGCGGCCTGGTGCACGTGCTGCCGGCCGGTGACCTCGAGGACGATCACTCGGCGAGGGACGTGGCCGAGGGCATCGAGGCGCTGCGGACCGGGGACGGCGCGGCGGCCGGCGAGGCCTACGGGCGACTCGTGGAGCGGTGGCGGTCGGTGCGGGACCGGCGGTCGGCGAACTGACCGCGCAGGCCCCCGGCCGAGCTGTGAACTGACGGTGTGACAGATATGACAGCGCTTTCATTCGTGACCTGCGTCACGGCCGTGAAGCGGTCGAACAGCGTACGGTCGGCGCACTTCACGGAACTGACGGGGCGTAGGTCCCGATCCGGGCTTTTGTCGCAAGGGTGACGGACCGCACGTACACGGCCCTTGCGCCGGTTGCCCCTCCTCGTGCCAAAATAGGACAAGGAGTCCGGGGAGGGCTCCGTCCGCCTACTTATGCTCCATCGTGGGGGGAAATCTCAGCATTGCACGCTTTGCGGGGTCTGGCGGTTCGCGATCACCCTGTGACTGATCGTCACAGCGGCGTGACTGTCCGCTATGGCATGGTCCATCGGCTTCCGTCGCCGATGAACACCTGGGGGGCAATTCCATCGGTTTGGCCGACGCGGCTGGACGGATGGTGTAGTTGTAGTGCCGAGGACAAGCCGTTCGTCCTATAACCGACTCGACCCGCATCCGCCATTTCGGGCAACGCGGGTCAAGGTGCAGAATTTAGAGGAAAGAACCGAGAACGATCGGTTCTCCCGAGGAGGCCGCTCATGACCGCTCGCACCCCTGATGCTGAGCCGCTGCTGACCCCGGCTGAGGTCGCCACGATGTTCCGCGTCGACCCCAAGACGGTCACGCGGTGGGCGAAGGCCGGCAAGCTCACGTCGATCCGCACGCTCGGCGGGCATCGCCGTTATCGCGAGGCTGAGGTCCGCGCACTGCTCGCGGGTATCCCGCAGCAGCGCAGCGAGGCCTGACAACCGCATATCGGGCAATCCGTCAGGTTCCCCCACCTGAGCGCACGCCCGAAACCTGGCATCAAGCGACGTGGGTCCTGCCCCAACAGGCCCCTCATCCCTAGGGAAACGTCGTCGATCGCGCCGGACTCCGCCGAGTCCGGCGCGATCTTTTTTGTGCGCTCGAGTGCACTGTGCCTCACTCCCGGGGTGGTATCAGGTGGCTCTGTGGGCGACCTTGTCGGAGTCTGGGGAGGCTCTGGGAGGGTTCCGGGGGGCATCCTCCGCAGTGGTGCAATTGCACATATTAAATTGACCAGTTGTATGAGACCGGTAAGAACCCGGGTTTTCAAAACTCATGCAGTGACACCCGTCACATACCAAAGGTCTTGTTACCGGTGAGTCACGTGCGCTAGTAGACGATTGAACTTCACTGTGCCACAGGAGCCCGGCTGTGGGTACGGTCCGCGGGTCATGGGGTCATGCCGGGCGGGAATCGGCGGCGCCGGTCGCGTCCGTGTCACGGGGAGCGGGGCTCTCGCCCTCGGCGGCCCGCTCGGGGCCCTGGGAGCCCCGGGACGGGCCGTCCATCGCCAGTTTCAGCAAGCGGTGGCAGATCGGGCAGTGGCGGGTCAGATGGCGGTAGGACGACGCGGCCGACAGATGCGCGCGGAGCAGGGCCCGCGTTTCGTGCCTGACCGGTGCCGCCATGCCCCACCTCCATGCGGGCGCCGCGGGAACGGGCCCTGAGTTCTGGGGTACCGGCCGAATGTGACGCCGTCAAGGGCGTCGTCGGGCGTGAGGCGGCGCGGCGGAGCGGCCGGCGGCCGGCGGGTGGCGGCGGGCGCACGGCGGCCGGTGCGGGTCGTCACACGAGAGAGGCCCGCCCCCTTGCGGGGAGCGGGCCTCTCTCGTTCACTGCGGTCCTGACGGGATTTGAACCCGCGGCCTCCACCTTGACAGGGTGGCGAGCACTCCAAACTGCTCCACAGGACCTTGCTTTTGCGGCACTTGATGCTGCGCTGTGCTGCGAGAAGGACTGTACAGGAGGGTGAGCCCGGTGGTCGAACTCACTCTCCGTACAGGGTCTGTCACGGCGCCGCCGCGTCGATCGCCTTCACGATCCGCTTGTCGGAGACCGGGTACGCCGTGCCCAGCGCGTGGGCGAAATAGCTGACCCGGAGCTCCTCGATCATCCAGCGGATGTCCAGGACCTGCTGGGGAACCGGCCGGCCCGCGGGCAGCTGCTCCAGCAGCCACGCGTACTCGTCCTGCATCTCGTGGACCTTCTCCATGCGTGCGGTGTCCCGCTGCACGCCGGTCGGCATCTGCTGCAGCCTGCGGTCCGCGGCCACCAGGTAGCGCATGAGGTCGGGCAGCCGGCGCAGCCCCGCCCAGGTCACGAAGCCGGGCTTCACGAGGGCGTCCAACTGCTTGCGCACGTCCGTCAGGTTCGCGAGCAGCACGGGGCTGCGCACGCCCTTGAGGCGCCGCTCGCAGGCCTGCCAGGCCGCGAGGACCTGCTGCACCTGGGCGACCGCCCGCACGGTCGTGTCGACGATCTCCGCGCGCACCTTCTCGTACAGCTTGCGGTACGACTCCTCGTCCCAGACCGGGCCGCCGAAGTCCGCGATGAGCCGGTCAGCCGCCGCCATCGCGCAGTCGTCGAACAGCGCCTGGACGGAACCGTGCGGATTCGCGGACAGCGCCAGCTTTTGAACGTTCGTCAACTTCTCGGATGCGAACTTTGCAGGGTTGACCGGGATGCTCCGAAGGATCAGCCGGCGGGTGCCCTGCCACATCGCCTCCGCCTGTTCCGCCTCCGTGTCGAAGAGGCGCACGGAGACGGTGTTCGCCGTCGGCCCGTCGTCGACGAGCGCCGGGTACGCCTTCACCGGCTGGCCGGCGCGGCGGGTCTCGAAGACGCGGGTGAGGTTGCCGATCGTCCAGTCCGTCAGGCCCGAGCGCTCCAGGGACTCGCCGCCCTGCCGTTCGGCGGTGGCCGCGGCCGCCTGGGAGATGGCCTGCCTGGCCTTCGGCTTCAGCCGGAGCTTCAGCGACTCCAGGTCCTTGTCCTCGGCCAGCTTGCGGCGCCGCTCGTCGACGATCCGGAACGTGATCTTCAGATGGTCGGGGAGCCGCGACCAGTCGAAGTCGTCGGCCTCGAAGGGGACGCCGACCATCCGTCTGAGCTCCCGGGCCATGGCGGTCGTCAGGGGCTCCTGCAGGGGCACCGCCTGGTCCAGGAAACGCCTGGCGAAGTTCGGCGCAGGCACGTAGTTGCGCCGGACGGGCTTGGGGAGGGAACGGATCAGCTCCGTGACGACCTCCTCCCGCAGCCCGGGGATCTGCCAGTCGAAGCCCTCGTCCGTGACCTGGTTGAGGACCTGGAGGGGGATGTGGACGGTCACGCCGTCCGCGTCCGCGCCCGGCTCGAACTGGTACGTGACGCGGAACTTCAGGGGGCCCTGCCGCCAGGAGTCCGGGTAGTCGGCCTTGGTGACCGCCTCCGCCGACTCCCGGATGAGCATCTCCCGCTCGAAGTCGAGAAGGTCGGGCTGCTGGTGCCGCTCGTGCTTCCACCAAGAGTCGAAGTGCGCCCCCGACACGACGTGTTCCGGCACCCGCTGGTCGTAGAAGTCGAACAGCGTCTCGTCGTCGACCACGATGTCCCGGCGCCGCGCGCGGTGCTCCAGCTCCTCGACCTCGCTGAGGAGCCGGCGGTTGTCCGAGAAGAACTTGTGGTGCGTGCGCCAGTCGCCCTCGACCAGCGCGTTGCGGATGAACAGGTCGCGGGAGGTCTCCGGGTCGATCCGGCCGTAGTTGACCTTGCGCTGGGCGATGATCGGGACGCCGTACAGCGTGACCTTCTCGTCGGCCATCACGGCCGCCTGGTCCTTCTCCCAGCGCGGCTCGCTGTACGTGCGCTTCAGGAGGTGCCCGGCGAGCGGCTCGACCCACTCCGGCTCGATCCTGGCGTTGACGCGGGCCCACAGCCGGCTCGTCTCCACCAGCTCGGCGGACATCACGAACCGGGGCTGCTTCTTGAACAGCGCCGAACCCGGGAAGATCGCGAACTTGGCGCTCCGCGCGCCCAGGTACTCGTTCTTGGCGGTGTTTCTCCCGCCCTCCCCGCCGGTGGTCTTCACGTCCTTCATGCCGATGTGCGACAGCAGCCCGGCGAGGAGGGAGACGTGGACGCTCTGCTCGGGCGCGTCCTCCTCGTTCAGGTGGATGCCCATCTGCTTGGCGACCGTGCGCAGCTGCGTGTAGATGTCCTGCCACTCACGGATGCGCAGGAAGTTCAGGTACTCCTGCTTGCACATGCGCCGGAAGGAGGACGAGCCCCGCTCCTTCTGCTGCTCGCGGACGTACCGCCACAGGTTGAGGTAGGCGAGGAAGTCGCTCGTCTCGTCCCGGAAGCGGGCGTGCTGCTGGTCGGCCTGCGTCTGCTTGTCGGCCGGCCGCTCGCGCGGGTCCTGGATCGACAGCGCGGCGGCTATCACCATGACCTCGCGCGCACAGCCGTTCCGGTCGGCCTCGAGGACCATGCGGGCCAGACGCGGGTCGACCGGCAGCTGGGCCAGTTTGCGGCCGGTCTGGGTGAGCCGCTTGCGGGGGTCCTTCTCGGCCGGGTCCAGTGCGTTCAGCTCCTGGAGCAGCTGGACGCCGTCGCGGATGTTGCGGTGGTCCGGCGGGTCGATGAACGGGAACTTCTCGATGTCGCCGAGGCCGGCCGCGGTCATCTGCAGGATGACGCTCGCCAGGTTGGTGCGCAGGATCTCCGCGTCCGTGAACTCGGGCCGGGCGAGGAAGTCGTCCTCGTCGTAGAGCCGGATGCAGATGCCGTCGCTGGTGCGGCCGCAGCGGCCCTTGCGCTGGTTGGCGCTGGCCTGCGAGATCGGCTCGATGGGCAGCCGCTGGACCTTGGTGCGGTGGCTGTAGCGGCTGATCCGGGCGAAGCCGGGGTCGATGACGTACTTGATGCCGGGGACGGTCAGGGACGTCTCGGCCACGTTCGTCGCCAGGACGATCCTGCGGCCCGTGTGCTGCTGGAAGACCCGGTGCTGCTCGGCGTGCGAGAGCCGGGCGTAGAGCGGCAGGACCTCGGTGAACCTGAACTTCTTCTTCTCCAGCGCGTCCGCCGTGTCGCGGATCTCCCGCTCGCCGGAGAGGAAGACGAGGATGTCGCCCTTCCCCTCGGCCTGGAGCTCCTCGACCGCGTCGCAGATGGCGGTGATCTGGTCGCGGTCGGCGTCCTCGGAGTCCTCTTCGAGGAGCGGCCGGTAGCGGACCTCCACCGGATACGTCCGCCCGCTGACCTCCACGATCGGGGCGTCGCCGAAGTGGCGCGAGAAGCGCTCCGGGTCGATCGTCGCGGAGGTGATGACGACCTTGAGGTCCGGCCGCCGCGGCAGCAGCTGGGCGAGGTAGCCCAGCAGGAAGTCGATGTTGAGGGACCGCTCGTGGGCCTCGTCGATGATGATCGTGTCGTAGGCGCGCAGCTCGCGGTCGGTCTGGATCTCCGCGAGCAGGATGCCGTCCGTCATCAGCTTCACGAAGGTGGCGTCCGGGTTCACCTGGTCGGTGAACCGCACCTTCCAGCCGACGGCCTCGCCGAGCGGGGTCCGCAGCTCCTCCGCGACACGCTCGGCCACGGTGCGGGCGGCGATACGTCGGGGCTGGGTGTGCCCGATCATGCCGCGGACGCCGCGCCCGAGCTCGAGACAGATTTTGGGGATCTGGGTGGTCTTGCCGGAGCCGGTCTCACCGGCGACGATGACCACCTGGTGATCACGGATGGCGGCCGCGATCTCGTCCTTCTTCTGGCTGACCGGAAGCTGTTCGGGGTAGGACACGGCCGGCACGTGGCCGCGCCGCAGGGCCGCCCGCTCCTCGAAGCGCGCGACCTCCGCCGCGATCTCGGCGAGGACGGCGGCACGGGCCTCCGGCTTGCGGATCCGGCGCGCGCCGTCGAGCCTGCGCCCGAGGCGGTGCGCGTCGCGCAGGGACAGCTCGGCCAGACGGGAGGCGAGGCCGCCGAAGCCGTCGGCGGCGGGAGTGCCCGGAGAGGAGGCGCCGGGGGCGGGGTGCGTAGACATACGCGGTCCAGGATCTCATCCCGGCCGAAGAAGGGGCGAGCGCTTTTGGGCGCGCCCGCCCGGCGCAGCACGACGAAACCCCCTCCGGGGCCCGGAGAGGGTTTCGTTCTGGTGGCTGGGGCCGGGGTCGAACCGGCGACCTATCGCTTTTCAGGCGATCGCTCGTACCAACTGAGCTACCCAGCCACGAGGTTTCAGGGAAACCTCAGCGGTCCTGACGGGATTTGAACCCGCGGCCTCCACCTTGACAGGGTGGCGAGCACTCCAAACTGCTCCACAGGACCAAGCTGTTGTGTACGACAGTGTCGCACACGGTGTTGCGTGCCCCCAACGGGATTCGAACCCGTGCTACCGCCTTGAAAGGGCGGCGTCCTAGGCCGCTAGACGATGAGGGCTATCGGCCCGCCTGGGCGCTTCTCAGCGCGTCGGGGACGTCATGAGCATATGGGATGCCGGGGGGTATCGCCAAAACGGTTTACGGGGTCTTTCGCGAGGCGGTCGCGGAGGGGGCGGCGGACGGGTTCGGAGAAGGGGCGGAGGGGCTCGGGGACGGGGTGGGGGAGGGGGCGGAGGGAGAGGTGGGGGACGGGGCGGAGCCCGGCTGGTTCTCCTTCGGGAGGTGGCGGCTGACCTCGGCCGTCGTCAGGCCCAGACCGCCGAGCTTGATCTCGTCCCAGGCCTGGAGGCGGCGGGTGCCGCGGTCGAAGTAGAGGATCGACGCCTCGATGGGGTCGGGGTACTTGCCCTCCACGGCGCGCAGGCCGCTGCCGCCGGTCGACCCCTCGACGCGCAGCCGGGTGCCTTTCTTCATGACCTCCATCCCCTCGTGGTGGAGGTGACCGGACAGGACGAGGGGCACCTCGCCGTCGGTGCCACGGGCGGCGGAGGGCTCGTGGACGACGGCCACGTCGACGGGGGCGCCGGCCGCCCGCTGCGTGCGCAGGGCCCCGGCCAGCCGCGCGCCCGCCGCCTCCTCCGACTGGGCGGCGCCCGGCGCGGCGGAGCGGTCGGGGGTGAACTGCGGGTCCCCGATGCCGGCGAAACGCAGGCCGGCGACGCTGACCGCGCGGCCGCCGTCGAGGACGTGCACGTTCTTCATGCGCTGCAGATAGCGCTGGGTGACGAGGGAGTCGTGGTTGCCCCTGACCCACACGTACGGCGCGCCGAGGGTGGCGATGGGGTCCAGGAAACCGTTCTCGGCCGCGCTGCCGTGGTCCATGGTGTCGCCGGAGTCGACGATGACGTCGACCTTGTACTGCTCCACCAGCGACGAGATGATCTTCCAGCTCGCGGGGTTGAGATGGATGTCGGAGACGTGCAGCACACGCACGGTGGTCGGGTCCGGCGAGTAGGCGGGCAGCGTCGAGGTCACGTCGTAGAGCTTGGTGACGTTGGTGACCAGGCGGGCGAGTTCCTGCTGGTAGACGTCGAACTCGGTGACGATGCTGCGCGCGTTGCCGACGAGCGACGGCGCGGAGGAGAGCAGACCCGAGAAGCGGGGCTCCAGCACCGACTTGGGGTTCCAGGTGGCGTAGGCGGTGGCGCCCGAGGCGGCCAGCAGGGCGAGGGCCAGGCCGCCGGCGGCGAGGGCGCGACGCGGCCGGCGGTAGACCGCGAGGCCGAGCGCGGCGGCGCCGGAGACGACGGCGACGCAGGAGCGCAGCGCCAGGTCCATGGTGCCGTGCTGGACGTCCCGGGCGACCTCGTCCTGGAGGCCGGAGAGGCGTTCGGGGTGGTCGACCAGGGCCTGGGAGCGGACGGGGTCGAGCTGGTCGACGTTCACGTCGAGGCGCACCGGCGCGAGGTGGCTGTCCAGGCTGAGCGCGCCCAGGGGCGAGACGTTGATCTTCGTCCCGCCGGTGAAGGAGGGGCGCAGGGTCATCGTGGTGTCCATGGGGCCGACGGGGACGCGGACGTTCCCGACGACCAGCAGCCCGAGCCAGGCGCCGACGAGGACGACGGCGGTCAGGCCGAAGGCGCGCAGCCAGGGCCGTGGGGCGGCGGCGAGTTCGGGGACGGTGTCCCTGCGCCGGGCGGGCTTGAGGCGCCGCAGGGCTGCGGCGGGGAGGCGGACGCGGACCATTGGTGGCGTATGCCCCGGTCCGGGCGCGGATATGCGGGCCGTTCGCACGCTCCCCCGGAGACGGTGTGCCCGACAATGGGCCTGTGCTGGAGATGACGCGCGAGGAGTTCGAGGAACTGGTGGCCGAGGCGCTGGACCGGATTCCGCCGGAACTGACGCGGCTGATGGACAACGTCGCGGTGTTCGTCGAGGACGAGCCGCCGGCGGACGATCCCGAGCTCCTCGGGCTGTACGAGGGGACGCCGCTGACCGATCGCGGCGAGTGGTACGCCGGGGTCCTGCCGGACCGGATCACGATCTACCGGGGTCCGACGCTGCGGATGTGCGAGTCCCGGGCGGACGTGGTCGCGGAGACCGAGGTGACGGTGGTGCACGAGATCGCCCACCACTTCGGCATCGACGACGCCCGGCTGCACGCCCTCGGGTACGGCTGAGCCGTCCGGCGCAGGGGCGCGCGGCCCGGGCGTGTCCTCTTGCGGGCGGCGGGAGTTGGACACCGTGACTTCTTACGCCTGCCCCGGAGGTGGCCCCGTGCGCCCCTTGTACCTTCCCGTCCGTCTGGCTGTGACGGTCATGGCCGTCGCCGCGGCCGCCGGCTGTATGAGCGTGGGGGAAGACGACGGCGGCCGGGCGAAGCCCTCGCACTCGGCCGGCCCGCGGGGCGGTGAGGCGGGCGGCGGCGACTCGCGGGGCGCGGGCGGCGGGTTCGGCGTGGGCGCGGCGGGCGGCGACGGCAGGCACGGGCACGGGAAGGGCGCCGGGGGGCGGGCGACCGCTCCGGCGTCCGCGGGAGCCTCGCCGTCGGCGGGCGGGAGCGCCGCGGCCCCGCCCGGGGCGGTCCGGCCCGGAGGCACCGCGGGGCCGGGGGCGGCGACGCCGAGCGGCGTGCAGCCGCCCGCGCCCACCCGGTCGCCGGACCCGGTGCCGCCCGTGCCGACGCCGGAGCCGCCGTCCCCCACGCCGGAGCCGACGGTCGCCGAGCCTTCGGCGTCGGCGCACGAGGACGGCGGCGGGACGGCGCCCCAGCTGCTGGACCGGGAGCCGGCGCCGGAGGCCGGTGCGCCGGTCTGACGCGGCGACCGGCACGGGCTCATCCGCTCGCGTGCTCCGTGTGCTTCGCGGGGCTCCCGGTCTCGGTCCGGGTGCGGCCCCGCTGATGTCGGTCCGGCTCGGCCGGGCGTCTGAGCTGCGACGATGACCTCGGTTTGCCTTCCGCAGCCGGGGTGCGTATGGTAGTAGATCGTTTGATCCCATTTGCCCGGCGCCACTGCAGAGCGCGCCGTGTGGCGCGTACTCTCCCTTGCCGTGGCTGACCGCATAGAGGCGGTCCTTGCAATGCGAACACGGAGTTGACGGGCGCGTGCCGAAGAGACTCCGGAAGGTTTCGCATTCGCATGTCCATTTCCAGTACTGATCACGCCGTCATGCCCGAGAACGACGGCGCGACGATCGACGAAGCGGCGATCGAGGTCACCGAGGCCGCCGAGGCCTCCGTCGAGACCCCCGAGATCACCTTCGCCGACCTCGGTCTCCCCGAGGGCGTCGTGCGCAAGCTCGCGCAGAACGGCGTGACCACCCCCTTCCCGATCCAGGCCGCGACCATCCCGGACGCCCTGGCCGGCAAGGACATCCTCGGCCGTGGCCGCACCGGCTCCGGCAAGACCCTCTCCTTCGGTCTGCCGCTGCTGGCGTCGCTGTCCGGCGGCCACACCGACAAGAAGAAGCCCCGCGGCATCATCCTCACGCCGACGCGTGAGCTCGCGATGCAGGTCGCGGACGCGCTTCAGCCGTACGGCGACGTGCTCGGCCTGAAGATGAAGGTCGTCTGCGGCGGTACGTCGATGAGCAACCAGATGTACGCCCTGGAGCGCGGTGTCGACGTCCTCGTCGCCACCCCGGGCCGTCTGCGTGACCTCATCAACCGCGGTGCCTGCTCGCTCGAGAACGTCCAGGTCGCCGTCCTCGACGAGGCCGACCAGATGTCCGACCTGGGCTTCCTGCCCGAGGTCACCGAGCTGCTCGACCAGATCCCCGGCGGCGGCCAGCGCATGCTGTTCTCGGCCACGATGGAGAACGAGATCTCCACGCTGGTCAAGCGCTACCTGAGCAACCCGGTCACGCACGAGGTCGACAGCGCCCAGGGCAACGTCACGACCATGTCGCACCACATCCTGATCGTGAAGCCCAAGGACAAGGCGCCGGTCACCTCCGCGATCGCCTCCCGCAAGGGCCGCACGATCATCTTCGTCCGCACCCAGCTCGGCGCCGACCGTATCGCCGAGCAGCTGCGCGACGCCGGTGTGAAGGCGGACGCGCTGCACGGCGGCATGACCCAGGGCGCGCGCACCCGCACGCTGGCCGACTTCAAGGACGGTTACGTCAACGCGCTCGTCGCGACCGACGTCGCCGCCCGCGGCATCCACGTCGACGGCATCGACCTGGTCCTGAACGTGGACCCGGCCGGCGACCACAAGGACTACCTGCACCGCGCGGGCCGCACGGCGCGCGCCGGCCGCACCGGCACGGTCGTCTCGCTCTCCCTGCCGCACCAGCGCCGTCAGATCTTCCGTCTGATGGAGGACGCGGGCGTCGACGCCGGGCGTCACATCATCCAGGGCGGCGCCGCCTTCGACCCGGCGGTCGCCGAGATCACCGGCGCCCGCTCGATGACGGAGGTCCAGGCCGAGTCCGCGGGCAACGCGGCGCAGCAGGCCGAGCGCGAGGTCTCCGAGCTCACCAAGGAGCTGGAGCGCGCGCAGCGCCGGGCGACCGAGCTGCGCGAGGAGGCCGACCGCCTGGTGGCCCGTGTCGCGCGTGAGCGTGGCGAGGACCCGGAGGCGGCCGTCGTGGCGGCGGCCGAGGCGGTCGTGGAGCAGGACGCCGCGGTGGAGACGCCGGCCGAGGCCGTGGTGGCCGCGGTCGCCGAGCAGCCCGCCGAGCGTCCCGCGTACGAGCAGCCGCGTCAGCGCCGTGACGAGCGCGGCAACTACGAGCGCCGTGACGACCGTCGGGACGACCGTGGCGGCCGTTCCTTCGAGCGTCGCGACCACGACCGCGGCGGCTTCAACCGCGGCGACCGCGGTGGCTTCAACCGCGACGACCGTGGCGGCCGTTCCTTCGAGCGCCGTGACGACCGTCGGGACGACCGCGGTGGCCGTTCCTTCGAGCGCCGTGACGACCGCGGCGGCTTCAACCGCGACCGTGACCGTGACAACTACCGCGGTGACCGCGGCGACCGTGGCGGCTTCAACCGTGACGACCGTGGCGGCCGTTCCTTCGAGCGCCGTGACGACCGTCCCTCGGGCGGTTTCCGTCGCGACGACCGTCGTGACGAGCGTCCCTCCGGCGGCTTCCGCCGTGACGACCGTCCCTCGGGCGGCTTCAACCGCGACCGTCGTGACGAGCGTCCCTCCGGCGGCTTCCGTCGCGACGACCGTCCCTCGGGCGGCGGCTTCAACCGCGACCGCCAGGGCGACCGTCCGTCCACGCACCGTGGCAGCGACCGTCCGTTCAACCGCGACCGCCAGGGCGACCGCCCGGGCTTCCGCTCCGGTGGCCACGAGCGTCCGTACGGCCGTCGTGACGACCACCGCGGCACCGCGCCCGGCGCCGGCCGCCGCGACGACAAGCCGCGCTGGAAGCGCAACGGCTGACGCACCCGCTGACGCCGGCCCACCCGCGTGAACGCCGTGGCCCCCACCGACCGACCGGTGGGGGCCACGGCGTTTTCGCATGTCCGCGTGACGGAAACCTCCGCACCCGACGTCGTGAACTGGTTATAGGATCAGCCGACTTGTGAGACGGATGTGAAGGCCGGGGGGCCGGGGACCGTGGACGCCGGAAGGCGTCCGGTCCCACCCGTCTCCGTTCCCGGGGAGGGACCCTCTTGCTTCGTCATGGCTCCGTACGCCTGCGTCTCGTCGCCGCCTCCGCGGTCCTGGCGGCAGGACTGACCCCGCTGCTCCCGTCGACGGCGGTCGCGGACACCCCGCAGGAGACGGTGGTGCCGGCGGCGCTGCGCGGCACGTACACCTCGGGCGCCGTCTACGGCGGTTCGTCCTACTCCGGGCGGGACGGGGCGGGCGCCAAGGGCGTGTTCCACAGTCTGGAGGGCTCCGGACTGGTCTGGACGAGCTACGCGGACGGCACGTCCGTCAAGGTGGTCCCTCCAGCGGGCTCCTCCTCCTACGCCACCACGGGCGGAGACGTCCTCGCCTACCACTTCGCCGACGGCCGGGTCGACCTGTGGAACGCGGCCGACGGCACCACCCGCACGATCCGGACGCCCGAGGGGCTGACACTGCTCACCGCCTACGCCGATCTCGCGGTCGCCTACCGGACGGTGAAGGACGAGAACGGGACGACGGTCCAGCGGGACATGCACCTGCTGATCCCGGAACCGGACGGCGGTACGCGCGACGTGCTGGTGACCGGAGCGCCCGACGGATACATCCTCGGACAGCCCAAGGGCGGGGACGGGGACGGGCTGTTCTTCCACGCCGGAAGGGCCGGCGGGCCGTACGTGACGGTCGCGGTCGACCGGCGGACGGGCCGGGTCCAGGGCTGGACCCCGCCGCGCTCCAAGGTCTACGGCCAAGCGCAGGTCACCGCCGGCCATGTGGTCCTCTTCGACCTCGGTGACCCCGTCGTCCAGGTGTTCTCACGCTCCGATCTGTCCGCGGCCCCCGTCGAGGTCACCCTCGACAGCGCCGCCAGGAATCCGGCGCAGGATCTCGCCGTGGTCGGTGACTGGCTCGTGACCCGGCCCGGCGCCTCGGTGGTCGCCCAGCCCATCGCGGGCGGCGCCCCGAAGACCCTGCTGCCCTCGTCGAACGCCCACATCTCCGCCGTGTCCGACGGCAGTGTCGTCGCCGTCGGCCGTACCGCGGCCGCCCAGGACGACTGGGGTGTCCAGCGTATCCAGCCAGGCCCCGACGGCAGCCCGGCCGTCACCCTGGTGAAGGCGCTCCCGAAGCCTCCGTACCGGATCCAGGGGCTCTCCTTGGACCAGGGCGAGCTCGTCGTCGCCGACCCCAGCCATGCCGGAGTCCGCGACACCTACGGGCGGACCGTCGCCGCGACCGGGACGCCGACGTTCGGCACGCGCTCGTCGTACGACGGCACGGACACGCTGCTGGACTCCTGCCCGGTGACGGACGTCGGCTGCTCCCGGCTGTTCGGCACGGCCGGCGGGCAGACCGCCTGGCTGGACCGGTACGCGGAGCAGTACGACCGCATCCGGCTCAACGGGCCGAAGGCGGGTGACTTCCGGGAAATCACCGTTCCCGCCGGCGGGCGGATCACCGACGCCTCCGGGGCTTACGTGCTCTACACGACGTCCGCACAGCAGTACGTCCACAGCGTTGAAGGCGGTAGCCCGGTCGTCACCCGTGCGCCGGGCCCCGCCGCTCTCTCCGGCGACATCCTGTGGACGGCCGGCGCCGCCCCCGGCACGCTCACCGCCTATGACCTGTCGGCGAGGAAGACCGTCGAGACGGTCACCACAGGCGCGGGCTGCGCGCCCGCGGAAATCCAGGCGCTGGGCCGGTGGTTGTACTGGAACTGCGGTGACAGGGCCGGGGTGTACGACCGGACCGCCGAGAAGTCGGTGGCCGTTCCGGCCGACGAGGCCGCGCTCGGTGACGGGTACGTCGTCACGCACGACAAGCAGGCCGGGAAGCTGGTGCTCACGGTGGTCGCCGACGGCACGGCCGTGAGCCGGGTGATCGGCGACCTGCCCGACACGGGCGTCTCGCAGCGGAACGTGCGCTGGACGGTCGACGAGTCCGGCGCGAACGCGGCCTATGTGGACGGCAAGGAGCAGGTGCACCTCGTGCCTTCGGGGGTGCAACAGCAGCCGCTGCGGTTGCTGGAGACCCAGCGGACCGCCGACGCGATCTCGGCGGACGCGAGCAACGGCGCACTGATCACGCTGAACGAAACCATGCTGTCGAAGCCCGTGGCGAGCTGGCAGTTCACGGTCCGGAGCAAGGCGAGCGGCAAGGTCGTCGTCAGTCGCGGCGGAGGGCCGGTGCGTGGCACGCTGCCCCGGGTGGAGTGGGACGGGACCACCGGCGGCACGTACGCCCCGAACGGGCTGTACGACTGGACGCTCTCGTTCACGCCGGCCGACGGTGTCGGACCTGTGCTCACGGTGAAGAACACGGTCCGGCTGGAGAACGGCGGCGCGATCCACCACGACTACCTGGGCAGCCGGAACCGGTCGCCTGACGGGGTCGGCGATCTGCTCAGCGTGGACTCCGAGGGCCGGCTGAACTTCCATCGGGGCACGGGCGGCGGCCCCTTCTCCGCAGGAGTCGGAGGCTGGGGCTGGGAGGGGACGGTCACTCCGGTTCCCATGGGCGACCTGAACGGGGACCGCTGCAACGACATGTGGCTGCGGAGGAGCAACGGGGACCTGTATGTGTTCAGGCTGCCCTGCGGTCTCACGTCCTCGGGGTTGACCTCGTACACGCGACTCGGGCCCGGCTGGAAGTCGTTCGACGTCCTGACCTCGCCCGGCGACGTGAGCGGGGACGGCCTTCCCGACCTGGTCGCGCGCAACGCCACGACCGGCGCGGTGTACCTCTACAAGGGAACCGCCGCGGGGCGGCTCGCGAGCGCCGTGAAGCTGTACGCGAACTGGAAGGCGTACAAGAAGGTCGTCGCGGCCGGTGACCTGAACGGGGACGGCGTCGGCGACCTGCTGACCCAGGACAGGGCGAACAACCTGTACCGGTTCTACGGGACCGGCCGGGGGACCTTCGGCTCGGGGGTGAAGGTGTTCGCGGGCTGGGGTTCCGCGTACAACGCGCTCGTCGGCGCCGGCGACATCACCGGCGACGGCAAGGCGGACCTGGTCGCGCGGGACACGGCCGGCGGGCTGTACCGGATTCCCGGCGACGGCAGGGGCTCCTTCACCACCCGCGTGAAGATCGGCACCGGCTGGCAGGGCTACAAGGGCATTTTCTAGCCAAGTTGTGACGTGTGTCACGCCGCCGGTGTGGGAATTGCTGGGGGCATGACAGATGAAGGCGCAGTGGGCGGCGGCTCCTCCGAGAACCTCTCGGACGAAGAGCGGCTGGCCCAGCTCGGCTACACCCAGGTTCTCGCCCGCCGCATGTCGGCGTTCTCCAACTACGCGGTCTCCTTCACGATCATCTCGGTCCTGTCGGGCTGCCTGACGCTGTACCTGTTCGGCATGAACACCGGCGGCCCGGCGGTGATCACCTGGGGCTGGGTGGCCGTCGGCCTCATGACGCTGTTCGTGGGCCTGTCCATGGCCGAGATCTGCTCGGCGTACCCGACGTCGGCCGGTCTCTACTTCTGGGCGCACCGGCTGGCGCCTCCGCGCTCGGCCGCGGCCTGGGCCTGGTTCACGGGCTGGTTCAACGTGCTCGGGCAGGTCGCGGTGACCGCCGGCATCGACTTCGGCGCCGCGTCCTTCCTCGGCGCCTACCTCAACCTCCAGTTCGACTTCGAGGTGACGCCCGGCCGGACGGTCCTGCTCTTCGCCGCGATCCTGTTGCTGCACGGCCTGCTGAACACCTTCGGGGTCCGCATCGTCGCCATCCTCAACAGCGTGAGCGTGTGGTGGCACGTGCTCGGCGTCGGCGTCATCGTGGGCGCGCTGGCCTTCGTCCCCGACAAGCACCAGTCGACGTCCTTCGTGTTCGGCGAGTTCGTCAACAACACGGGCTGGGGCAGCGGCGTGTACGTCGTCCTGCTCGGCCTGCTCATGGCCCAGTACACCTTCACCGGTTACGACGCCTCCGCCCACATGACGGAGGAGACGCACGACGCGTCGACGGCCGGACCCAAGGGCATCGTGCAGTCCATCTGGACCTCGTGGATCGCCGGCTTCGTCCTGCTGCTCGGCTTCACGTACGCCATCCAGTCCTACGACGCCGCCCTCGCCTCGCCGACCGGCGCACCGCCCGCGCAGATCCTCCTCGACGCGCTCGGCGCGACCGCCGGCAAGCTGCTGCTGCTCGTCGTCATCGGCGCCCAGCTGTTCTGCGGGATGGCGTCGGTGACCGCCAACAGCCGCATGATCTACGCCTTCTCGCGCGACGGGGCGCTGCCCTTCTCCCACGTCTGGCACACGGTCAGCCCGCGCACCCGCACGCCCGTCGCGGCGGTCTGGCTGGCGGCGGGCGGCGCGCTCGTGCTGGGCCTGCCCTACCTGATCAACGTGACCGCGTACGCGGCCGTGACCTCGATCGCCGTCATCGGCCTCTACATCGCGTACGTCATCCCGACGCTGCTGCGCGTCCGCAAGGGCGACGCCTTCGCGCGCGGCCCGTGGCACCTGGGCCGCTGGTCGAAGGCGATCGGCGTGGTGTCGGTGGCCTGGGTGGTCGTCATCACCGTGCTGTTCATGCTGCCCCAGGTCTCCCCGGTCACCTGGGAGACGTTCAACTACGCCCCGATCGCCGTCCTCGTCGTCCTGGGCTTCGCGGGCGGGTGGTGGCAGCTCTCGGCGCGCAACTGGTTCCTCAACCCCGAGCACGAGAAGACCCTCGCCAGAGAGGCGGCACGGGCGGGCACGCCCGGCAAACTGCCCAACCCGTGACGGATCCCTACCGCTCCCCGTCCTGCGACGCGGCCGTGTCCCCGATACCCGATCGGAGACACGGCCGCCTCCCGCTATGCTCGGGGAGGCAACATCACCGGGGCCCTTAGCTCAATTGGCAGAGCAGTGGACTTTTAATCCATTGGTTGTGGGTTCGAGTCCCACAGGGCCTACCGGTGCGGGGGAGGGGGCAATCCCCTCTGACCTGCCGAGCGGCGCCCGGATCGGCTTAGGCCGGCCCGGGCGCCGCTGTTCTACGATCTCGGTTCATGACGACTCCCGACTGCTTCACCTGCAGCAAGGAAGAGCAGTTCGACGACCTTCCGCCACGCGAGTGCGTCGTGCACGACCAGCACTGGCGGGTGGCCCACTCCTTCAACACGGCGGTTCCCGGCTGGCTGGTGCTGCTTCCCCGACGCCACGTCGCCGCAGTGCACGACCTCACCGACGCCGAGGCGTCCACCCTGGGGACGTGGCAGGTCAAGCTCTCCCGGGCCCTTCGGGAGGTGACGGGTTGCGCGAAGACCTACGTCGTCCAGTTCGCCGAGGCCGAAGGCTTCGCGCACGTGCACTTCCACATCGTGCCGCGCATGGCCGACCTGCGGCCGGAGCACCGGGGGCCAGGCGTCTTCGAGCTGCTCCGGCGGCCCGAGGCGCAGTGGGTGACGGCCGACCAGGCAGACCGGACGGCCCGTCTTCTCCGGGCCGCACTTCAGTGACGGCCGACCGCGTGTGCCGGCCAGACCCGGCAGCCGCCTCGGTCGTCAGGCGTCCGGGTCGCTCTCCCGTGGTGCGTCGCCGGACGGCTGCTCGACGACGAAGGACCCCTTGCCGCGCACGGTGACGATCAGCCCGCGCTCCCGGAGTTCCTGTGCGGACCGCCGTGCGGTGAGTCGCGCCACGCCGTACTCCTCGGCGAGGTGGTTCTCCGAGGGGATCGGCCTGTCCGGAGCCAGCTCGCCGGTGGCGATCTTCTTGGCGATGACGTCGGCCAGCTGTACGTAGAGAGGCCGCGCGCTCATCGGGTCCAGGGTGGCGTCCGACTCTTCTGTATCGCTCATTTGTCCAACGTAGAGCGGCAGTGATGTGCACGATCGTGTGGATCCCTCTGTACTTGTATGTAGAGGGATGCAGAGCGGTGTAGCTTCCAGGATGGAAAGACCCCGGCGAGGTGAGCAGACCTCCCGGGGCGTGGCCAACGCTTAAGTAGGAGCGTCGACATGCACGACCTTATCCGTCGCACCCTCGAGTGGGTGCGTCTTCTCCTCGCGCCCGGCACCGGGAAACGGCGTCGCACCCACCGTCAACGGCCCCGGCTCTGCCTGCACTTCACCGCCGTACGGCACGACCCCGTACCCGTGGAGCCGCGCCTCCCCCTCCACCGTTCCCCGTACGGGCTCGTCGGCTCACTCGACGGCGCGGAGTCCGTTCTCGTGCGCCCCTTCCTCGCCGCGCACGATCGGGAGGCCGCGCTCCGGCAGCGTCGTCGGCCTGCCCTCGTCCTGGCCGCCGACTTCGGGATCGACCTGGACGGGCACCTCATCGGCGCGCGGGAGGTGGCCGCGTGACGAAGCCGGCCTTCTCCTCGTCCCCCCGGCTCCTGCCCTGGCCGTCCCCCGAAGGGAAACCCTGCTACCTGGTGACCGACGACCAGGGCAGCCGTCTCTCTCGTCTCGCCGACGAGCTGGAGGCCCAGCAGCTCGCCCTGGCCGTCGACGTGCTCGGACTCGCCCGCCCGCTGCTGGACGATCCCGCGTCGCCGTACACCGAGGTGCGTTACGCGGGACTTCGGCTCGCCGAGTGCCTGAGGGACGCCCTGCGCGTCGCCGAGTCCCGGGGCATGCGCCTGCCCGCGCCGGACGCCGGAGGCGTCAGACCGCGCTGAGGCCGGTGAGGGAGGCCAGCGGCAGCGTGTGCTGGGTCTGCAGGACCTTCGCTCGCAGGTAGCGGACGTTGTGCGGGGTGGTGAAGACGCCGGTCGGCACACGGTCCTGGACGTCGATGCCCAGACCCCGCAACTGCTCTGCCTTGTCGGGGTTGTTGGACAGCAGATCCAGGGACGTGATGCCGAGGGCGCGCAGCATCTGGGCGGCCGCCGTGTAGTCCCGGTCGTCCTCGGGCAGGCCGAGCGCGGCGTTCGCCTCGTAGGTGTCGAGGCCCTGGTCCTGGAGGGCGTACGCGTCGAGCTTGTTGTAGAGGCCGATGCCGCGGCCCTCCTGGCGGAGGTAGAGCAGGACACCGCCCGTCGCCGCTATCCGCTCGACCGCCTCGCGCAGCTGGGGGCCGCAGTCGCAGCGGGCGGAGCCGAACGCGTCGCCGGTCAGGCACTCGGAGTGCAGCCGGACCAGCGGGACCGAGCCCGCGGCCGGCTCGCCGAGGACGATGGCGACGTGCTCCTGGCCGTCGACGAGGCCGTGGAAGGTGACCAGTTCGGCGTCCACGGAGTAGCCGTCGTGGAAGCGGAGCGGAACCCGGACGCGGGCGCGCTGGGTGGCGGCGGGGGTGTCGGGCATGAGGGGCTCCCGGGTCCGGAGGGCGTTGACAGGGTGACACTGGGCCGGGTGTTGCTTCAGATTTGAAGCAACACCGACGAAACGAGACCCTACCCCATGCTTTAAATTTGAAGCAACGGGTTTGTGGTGTGGCTCACGAGACCCCGGAGGCCCCCGGGGTCCCCGGCGTTCCGGAGCAGGGCGACGAACGCCGCCGCCACGGGAGCTCCTCGGGTCCGGCCTCGCCGCCCGCGTCCTCCTGGAAACCCCGGACGACCTGCGTGAAGATCCCCTCGAGCTGTCCCACCTGCTCGGGGGTGAGCCGGTCGAACAGGCCGGCGCGGACCGTCTCGACATGGCCGGGTGCGAGGTTCTGCAGGATCGCCATGCCCTCGTCCGTCAGGACCGCGACGGTGCCGCGCTTGTCCCAGCGGCACTCCTCGCGCCGCACCAGCCCGTCCTTCTCCAGCCGGGACACCGCATAGGTCAGCCTGCTACGGGTGATCTTCAGCTGCTCCGCGAGCTCGGTCATCCGCAGTCGGCGCTCCGGGATCTCCGAGAGGTTGGCGAGGATGGAGTAGTACAGGTGGGGCATGCCGGCCTCCTGCTGGAGCTGCCGGTCGATCGCGTCCTCCAGCAGGAGGTAGCCGGCAACGTAGGCGCGCCAGGCGCGCTGCTCCTCGGGGGTGAGCCAGCGAGTCGTCATGCACCCAGTGTAGGTTGTTTCAAACTTGAACCAAGACGTCCACGCAAGACCGCCGTCGGACCGAGCCCGGGAGCACGCCGATGCCGTACCCGTACGTCCTGCTGTCCGCCGCCGTCTCCCTCGACGGCTACCTGGACGACACCACGCCCGAACGCCTGCTGCTCTCCAGCCCCGCCGACTTCGACCGCGTCGACGCGGTACGGGCCTCCGTGGACGCCATCCTCATCGGCGCCGGCACCATCCGCGCCGACAACCCCCGGCTCCTGGTGAACTCCCCCGAGCGGCGCGCCGTCCGGGTCGCCGCCGGCCGGCCCGCCTATCCGCTCAAGGTCACCGTCAGCGGCTCCGGCGACCTCGACCCGGCGGCGAACTTCTGGCACACGGGCGGCGAGAAGGCCGTGTACACGACCGAGAAGGGCGCCGAACGGGCCCGCGCGCTCGGCATCGCCGCACACGTCGTCCCGCTCGGCCCCGAGCTGGACTGGCGCCGCCTCCTCACGCACCTCCACGACGAGCTCGGCGTCCGGCGCCTCATGGTCGAGGGCGGCGGAACCGTCCACACCCAGCTGCTCCAGCAGGGGCTCGCCGACGAACTCCAGCTCGTCCTCGCCCCGCTGTTCGTGGGCGACCCGGACGCGCCCCGCCTCTTCGGGCCGGGCGGCTACCAGGGCGGACGGCTGCGGCTGGTGGAGACGCGGCGCATCGAGGACGTCGTCCTGCACCGCTACGAGCCCACCGCCCCCGGCGCCGGACCGCTCGCCGCCGCGGCCGACCGCCACTGGCTGGCCCTCGCCTGCGAGCTGGCCGCCCAGTGCCCGCCCTCGGACACCGCGTTCAGCGTCGGGGCGGTGATCGTCGCCGCGGACGGCACGGAGCTCGCCCGCGGGCACTCCCGCGAGGCCGGCGACCCGGTCGTGCACGCCGAGGAGGCGGCGCTCGCCAAACTCGACCCGGCCGACCCCGGGCTGGCCGCCGCCACCGTCTACACGAGCCTGGAGCCGTGCGCCCGCCGCTCCTCCCGTCCCGCCCCGTGCGCCCGCCTCATCCTGGACGCCGGTGTGCGCCGGGTCGTCACGGCGTGGCGCGAGCCGGACACCTTCGTGGCGGCGGCGGACGGGACCGGCCTGCTGGCGGCCGCGGGCGTCGACGTCCTCGTGCTGCCGGAGCACGAGGAGCGGGCGAAGGCCCCGAACCGGCACCTGCTGTGAGGCCGGGGCCGGGCCGCGACAAACCCTGGTGCTCGGCGTCCGCCGGATGACGTACACTTGAGACACAACGACGCGGGGTGGAGCAGCTCGGTAGCTCGCTGGGCTCATAACCCAGAGGTCGCAGGTTCAAATCCTGTCCCCGCTACTGAAGGCCGAGGGCCGGAATCTGAAAGGGTTCCGGCCCTCGGTGCTTTTGCCCCGGACCACTCCGCGCCGCCCAGTGCCACCCAGCGCCACTCCGGGGGCGCATCGTGACCCTTCGTGACCGCCCGGCCGCCCTGTGCGCCGGGGCCGGGGCGCCGTCGCTACGCGTGTGACGGGTGATGCGCGGCGGACGAGGGGCAACTCGCCCGTTTTTCACCGCTGCTGGCCCGAAAGTCCAGGCCAGAAATGTTATTGATCAAGCAGAAGAGCTTGGAAACGCACCCCCGGGTCTATTAACGTTCGATAACGCAGCGCGGCCGTCCCAGCCGGCACCAGAGCCGGCTCCGCGCGCGCACGCGCCGAATCCCGTAAGGGAACCGGGGAACCACCACCTTGGGGTGAATCACGCGGAAGCCTCCGTGAACTCGCAGAGTCCACGGCCGGTATACGCGCGTAGGAGACCTTCCGACTCCGAACCCGTCAGCTAACCCGGTAGGCGACGGAAGGAAAGGAGTGCGCCCGCGTGGCGTCCAACCCGCCTGCCCCCGAGGCCCCGTACGCGCCGGCCCGACCCTCCACCGAGACCTTCGGCTACGGCGGCCACCGCACCGACGAGGGCCCCTGGGAGGAGTGGAACCCCACCGCGGAGTCCATTCGCCCGGTACGCGGCAAGCACCGCGTCGCCAAGCAGCGCGGCGGCGGATTCGCCCGCAGCTCCACCGTCCTCGGCGTCGGCGTCATAGCCGCCGTCAGCGCCGGCGGGATGGCCAGCGCCAACACCGGCAAGGCCCCGGTCTCCATCTCCATGCCGGACCTGCCCGGCGTGGGCTCGCTGATCTCCGAGGACGAGCCCGCCCCGGAAACCGCGTCCGCCCTGGCGAGCTTCGGCTCCGAGGCCGCCGTCGACAACGACACCGACGCTGACGCCGGCACCGCCCAGAGCGTCGCCGACGCCGGCGAGGCCCTGCGCAGCCGGATCATGGCCCAGGCCGAGTCGCAGAAGACCCAGGTCGAGGTCAAGGCAGCCGCCGCGGCCGCCAAGGCGAAGGCCGACGCCGTCGTCAAGGCCGAGAAGGAGGCGGAGGCCAAGGCCGCCGCCGCGAAGAAGAAGGCCGCCGAGGAGGCCGCCGCCAAGGTCGAGGCCGCGCGCCTGGCCGAGCTGGCCAAGCAGTACACGCTGCCCACCTCCTCGTACACCATCACCTCGACGTTCGGTCAGGCCGGCTCCCTGTGGTCCTCCGGGTACCACACCGGACTCGACTTCGCCGCGCCCACCGGCACGCTCATCAAGGCCGTCCACTCCGGCACCGTCACCGAGGCCGGATGGGCCGGCGCTTACGGCTACCGCACCATCCTCACCCTGGACGACGGCACCGAGATCTGGTTCTGCCACCAGTCGTCGATCAACGTCAGCGTCGGCCAGAAGGTCGCCACCGGTGACGTGATCGGCCGCGTGGGCGCCACCGGGAACGTCACCGGGGCGCACCTGCACCTCGAGGTCCACCCGAACGGCAACGCCGACGGCATCGACCCGGCGGCCTGGCTGCGCAGCAAGGGCCTCAACCCCTGAGCCCTCCCTCGAGGACGCCTGAGTCGTCTCTCGAGGAGCTTTCAGGACCATCGAGCAACGGCAGCCCTGACGGCCACCCCCGACGTCAGGGCTGCCGCTTGTTCACATGTTCTTCGTGCCCCGCGCGGAATGGCGTGCCCGCCGCGTCCGTTGAGACGAAGCATGACTTCTCTGCGCACCATCGGCTCCTCCGACCTCGAGGTCTTCCCGCTCGCCCTCGGCGGCAACGTCTTCGGCTGGACCGCGGACGAGGCGGCCTCCTTCGCCGTCCTCGACGCCTACTCGGCCGCGGGCGGCAACTTCGTCGACACCGCCGACTCCTACTCGGCGTGGGTCGACGGCAACAGCGGCGGTGAGTCCGAGACCATCGTCGGCAGGTGGCTGAAGGCCCGGGGCAACCGGGACGACGTCGTGATCGCCACCAAGGTCAGCCAGCACCCCGACTTCCCCGGTCTGTCCGCCGACAACATCAAGGCCGCCGCCGACGCCTCGCTCCGCCGCCTGGACACCGATCACATCGACCTCTACTACACGCACTTCGACAAGCCCGAAGTGCCCGTGGAGGAGATCGTCGGCGCCCTCGACGAGCTGGTGAAGGCGGGCAAGGTGCGGCACATCGCCGCCTCCAACATCTCGCCCGAACGCCTCCAGGAGTCCCTGGAGTTCTCCGACCGCGAGGGCCTCGCCCGGTACGTCGCACTGCAGCCGCACTACAACCTGGTCTCCCGCGACACCTACGAGGGGCAACTCCAGGATCTCGCCGCCCGTTTCGGCCTCGCCGCCGTCCCGTACTTCGCGCTGGCCGCTGGTTTCCTCACCGGCAAGTACCGGCCCGGCACGACCGTCGAGAGCGCCCGCGCCGGCGGCGCCGCCAAGCACCTCGACACGACGCGGGGCCGCAGCGTCCTCACCGCGCTGGACCAGATCGCCCGCGCCCACGACACCCAGGTCGCCACCGTCGCCCTGGCCTGGCTCGCCGCGCAGCCGACGGTGGCCGCGCCCATCGCCTCGGCCCGCACGGTCGAGCAGCTCCCGGCGCTGCTCGGGGTGGCGGACCTGGAGCTCACGGAAGCGGAGGTCGCCCGCCTGACGCAGGCGTCGGCGTGACCTGATCGACGCGCGGCTCCACGGCCCTACGGGTGGGGGACGGCCCTACGGGTGGGGGACGACTCTACGGGTGGGGGTCTGCCGCGGGGCGGGGGCCCGGGCCCGGAGGATACCCGTATCCGTGCCCTTGCTCTTGTCCGGTCCCGGTCCCGGTCCCGTACCCGTACCCGTACCCGTATGAGGGTGTGTGGCCGTTCCTGTGGTCGGTTCCGGAGGAGTGCGGCCGGCCGCCGTACGCCGGGCTCTGGCCGTACGCCGGCCCGTGCGCGTATGCCGGGCCCTGGCCGTATCCCTGCACCGGGCCGTACGCCTGACCCGGGGGGCCGTACGCCGGGCCCTGGCCGTACCCGTACGCCCCGTACACCCCGGGCGCCCCGTACGCCGGCCAGGGCGGCGGGGGCATCCGTACCGGAGGGGCCGTCATGCGGGCCGCGTAATCCATCGCGGGACGGGCGACGTCCTTGCGTCGCCACAGCTCGTTCAGCAACTCCCGTTCGCGGACCAGGAAATCGGCGCCGGCCCGTCCCTGCCGGCCGCGGTGGCGCAGGAACGCGAGGGACGTCGCGTACGCCTCGTACTGGGCCACCGCACGGGCCGCCGGCCTGCCGAGGTGACGCCCCGCGTACACCCGGGCCAGCCGCCGGGCCCGCATCGAGCCGAGCGCGAACGGTTCGGCCGGGGCGATCCAGCCGGCGGCCGCGTAGGCGGGCAGCTCCTCGCGCACCGTGCGCAGCTCGCGCTGGCGCGTCCACACCACCAGCCAGGTCAGCAGCCCGAACGCGGGCACCATGATCGCCGCGTACACCGCGAAGAATCCGAGCTCGCCGAACGACGAGGAGCCGTTCCACAGGGCGTGCATGCCCATCGCGAGGAGCAGCCCGGACAGCGGCAGCAGCACGCGCCGCGTGTGCTGACGCTCCCCGGAGAGCGCGGCGACGCCGAAGCCTATGCCGGTCAGGACGGTGAACAGAGGGTGCGCGAACGGGGACATGACGACGCGCACGAAGAAGGTCGCGGCGGTGACGGAGGCGATGCCGCTGTCGCCGGTGAGCTGGTCGGTGCCGAAGGCGGTGCCGAGGTAGAGGATGTTCTCGGTGAAGGCGAAGCCGGTGGCGGTGATCCCGGCTATCACCACGCCGTCGACGATCCCGGTGAAGTCCCGCCGGCGGAAGAGGAAGACGAGCAGGACGGCCGCGGCCTTGGCGGACTCCTCGACGACCGGCGCTATGACGGTCGCGCCCAGGGTGTCCGCGCCGGACGGGTCTGCGGTCGCGGTGGCTATCCATCTGGTCGCGAAACTGTTGGCGATGATGGCGATCAGCGCCGCCGCGCACGCCCCCCAGGCGAAGGCGAAGATCAGGTTCCGCCACGGGCCGGGCTCTACCCGGTCGAGCCACCGGAAGGCGGCGACGAGCAGCGGCACGGGCAGCACGGCGAGCCCGAGCCCCACGAGGAGGCCCTCGGTGCCGGTCTGTTCGCGGACCAGGGCGAGGATGACCAGCCCGGACAGGGCGAGCAGGGTGACCAGCGCCCCGTACCGGACCCACCTGTGCTGCCACCAGTGAGCGTGCCGGAGCACACCGCCCTCGGGCCCGCCGCCGGGGTGCGGCGGTTGCGGCGGAACGGGCGGAAACGGGGAACTGATGGCCACGGCATCGACCCTAACGAGGGAGGGGACTGTGGTGGACGGAATGGTTCGGTCAGTGATCCCCGGGCTGGACGCGATGCTGTACGCGCCGGAAGAGCAGATCGTTCACCACGTGACTCTTGTCCAGCCCCTGGCCCTCGAAACGGGTCAGCGGCCGGAAGTCGGGGCGGGGGGCGTACCCGCCGTCGGCCCGGGTGTTCTCGAAGTCGGGGTGCGCGGTCAGCACCTCGAGCATCTGCTCCGCGTACGGCTCCCAGTCGGTCGCGCAGTGCACGAGCGCGCCCGGCTTCAGCCGTGTCGCGGCCAGGTCGAGGAACTCCGGCTGGATCAGCCGCCGCTTGTGGTGGCGCTTCTTGGGCCAGGGGTCGGGGAAGTAGACGCGCAGCCCGGCGAGTGAGTCCGCCGGCAGCATCTCGCGCAACAGGATGATCGCGTCGCCGTTGGCGACCCGGACGTTGGTCAGCGCGTTGCGGTCGGCGAGGCCGAGCAGGTTGCCCTGGCCCGGCGTGTGCACGTCCACCGCGAGGATGCCGGTGCCGGGGTCCGCGGCGGCCATCTGCGCGGTCGCCTCGCCCATGCCGAAACCGATCTCCAGCACGACGGGCCGGTCTGCTGCGCCGAACAGCTCGGCGAGGTCCACCGGACGCCCGTCGATGTCCAGCCCCCACTTGGCCCACAGCCGCTGCAGCGCGTCCGCCTGCCCGGCCGTGACCCTGCTGCGGCGGGGCTGGAAGCTGCGGATCCGCCGCTCGAAGTGCGAACCGGCGGGATCGGCCCGCGGCCCGTCGGGGAACCGCGGCTCCCCCTTGGCCCGGGTATGCCGAACGGGCTCCCCCGGGTGGTGCTCACCACGCGGGGAGGACGGGGGGACATCGGGAACACTCACGGAATCAGACACAGTGGGGTCGATTTTACGGGGCCCGCGCGGGCGCACGGGGCCCGTGTGACCCACCCCGCTCCCCACGCACGTCCGCGCCGGTTCCCGACCGGACACGCCCGGCCGGTCGGGCGCCCAGGACGGCGGTGGCCCGACGGCCGGTGGGGCGCTCCGGCCGCGTTCCGCACGTCGTGCGGCTCCCCTCACGCGTCGGCCAGTGCGCCCAAGGCTCTGCGGGCCACCTCGCGGCCGATCGGCAGGGAGGCCGTCGCCGCCGGTGAGGGCGCGTTCAGGACGTGGACCGTACGGGGGCCCTCCCGGATCAGGAAGTCGTCCACCAGGCCGCCGTCCCGCAGGACCGCCTGCGCGCGGACGCCGGCCGCCGTCGGCACCAGGTCGCTCTCCTCCACCGCCGGGAGCATTCTGCGCACGGCGTCCACGAAGGCGCCCTTCGAGACCGACCGCCGCAGTTCGCCGAGGCCGTACCGCCAGTGCCGGCGGCCCATCCGCCACACGCCGGGCCACGCCGCCGTCGCCGCCGCCTCCCGGGGATTCACGACGCCCCAGCCATAGCCCTCCCGCGCCAGCGCCGGCACGGCGTTGGGACCGACGTGCACCCCTCCGTCGATGCCCCGGGTCAGATGGACGCCGAGGAACGGGAAGGCGGGATCGGGCACGGGGTAGACCAGCCCGCGCACCAGCTCCGGCCGCGCCAGCTCGTAGTACTCGCCGCGGAACGGGACGATCCGCACCTCCGGCTCGTCGCCGGTCAGCCGTGCGATCTCGTCGCAGTACAGCCCGGCGCAGTTCACCAGCACCCGCGCCCGTACGACGTCACCCCGGGCGGTGAGCACGGCCACACCGCGCTCCGGCCGCCGGTCGATCCGCACCACGCGCGCGCCGTACCGGATCTCCGCCCCGGACGCCTCGCCCAGCCGCTGGGCGACGGCGGTGTAGTCGCAGACGCCGGTCGTCCGCACGTGTATGGCGGCGAGCCCCTGCACCTCGGGCTCGTACTCCGCGATCTGGGCGGCGCCCAGCTCCCGCACCGTGATGCCGTTCTCCCGGCCGCGCTGGACGAGACCGTGCAGCCGGGGCAGCTCGGACCGCTCCGTGGCGACGATCAGCTTGCCGGTGACGGCGTGCGCGATTCCGTACTCCGCGCAGAACTTCGTCATCTCCGCGGCGCCGCGCACCGCGTACCGCGCCTTCAGGGTGCCCGGCCGGTAGTAGATCCCGCTGTGGATGACCCCGCTGTTGCGGCCGGTCTGGTGGCGGGCCACCCCCGGCTCCTTCTCCAGCACCGTGACCCGCGTGCCCGGCGCGGCCCGCGTGATCGCATACGCCGTGGCCAGACCCACGATGCCGCCGCCCACCACGAGCACGTCACAGTCGTAAGCGATCTTCGGCACGTGCACCACCTCCCGGCTTCGATAGTGCACTGCGCCACTGACAATCTCTTCAAACCCGACGCGGCACGGCACTCCTCGGCAGAGCGCGAACCGCGCGGCCGGCTCCGACGCGCCCCGTCTTCGCAAAATCGCAGAAAACGATGGAAAGGGTATGCGGAATTGGAATGGCGGCCAAGCCTCGCCGACCGGGCCTCGCCGACCAGGCCTCCACCGACCAAGTCCCACCGATCAAGCCCACCGGCCATGCCCCGCCGGTCGTGCCCCACCGATCAAGCCCACCGGTCGTGCCCCGCCGGTCATGCCCCGCCGGTCAAGCCCACCGGTCATGCCCCGCCGGCCACGGTCCCCCACTCGGCGCGGAGCGCTCACGCGGGGGTCATGAGTAACGGCCGCGCCCTCTCCCGCAGCTCCACCACCCGAGGCTCGTCGCCGTAAGGCTCGAGCCGGTGCAGCAGGTCCTTGACGTACTCCGTGGTGCGGGCGGACGAGATGCGGCCGGCCACCTCCACCGCCCGCACGCCCTGCTCGCAGGCCGCGTCGAGGTTGCCCGACTCCAGTTCGGCGACCGCCGAGACGACGAGCCGCAGTCCGTGCGAGCGCACGAACTCCTCCGTCGGCTGCGACAGCGCCTGCTCGGTGAACCGGCGCACCTGGCGCGGGGCCTTCAGGTCGCGGTAGCACTCGGCGGCGTCGGCGGCGAACCGGTCGTAGGAGTAGAAACCGAGCCAGGACGGATCGTGGTCGCCGTCGCGGGACCGCTCCAGCCAGCCCTCGGACGCCTTCAGCGCCGCGCCGGCGGCATGCGCGTCCCCCGCGCGAGCGTGCGCGCGTGCCTCCACGAGCCGGAAGAAGCTCATGGTGCGGGCCGTGGCCAGCCCCCGGTTGCGCTCCAGGGCCGCCTGCGCGAGGTCGACGCCCTCGTCGCCGAAACCGCGGTAGGTCGCCTGGAGGGACATGGACGCCAGGACGTAACCCCCGAGGGGCACGTCGGCCGCCGCGCGGGCCAGCCGCAGCGCCTGGATGTAGTACCGCTGCGCGGCCTCCTGCTGACCGGTGTCGAAGGCCATCCAGCCCGCCAGCCGGGTCAGTTCGGCGCTCGCGCCGAAGAGCGCCCTGCCGACCTCGTCGGAGTACGAGCCGAGCAGCAGCGGCGCCGCCTCCACCCGCAGGCACTCCGGGACCATCGACGAACGCCAGTCGCCGCCGCCGTACTTGGAGTCCCAGCGTCTGGCGTCCTCGGCGGCCTCCCGCAGCTTCTGCACGTCGCTGTGGCCGACTTTGAGCGGTGCGCCGGAACCTTCCAGCAGGTGGACGTCGCGGGCGACCGAACTGTCGGCCGGGGTTATCAGCCATCGTGAGGCGGGCGTTGCGTACGCGCTTACTGCGAACGATCCGGCCAGCGACTGCCAGATGCCTCCCGAGCCGGCCCGGCGCCCCGCGAGATCCAGGCGGTAGAGGTCGGTCGCCGAGCGCACGGCCTGGCCGACGTCCCTGGGAAAGGCGAGGCCCACCTCGGGAGCGGGATCCGCGTCCGCCAGGCCGATCTCGTGGAGCGGCACCGGACGGCCGAGCTTCTGCCCGATGGCGGCCGCGATGAGGTGCGGTGCGGCGCCCTGCGGCACCATGCCCTTCGACACCCAGCGCGCCACGGACGTCTTGTCGTAGCGAAGAGTCAACCCGCGTTGGGCGCCAAGGTCGTTGACGCGCCGTGCGAGTCCTGCGTTGCTGATTCCCGCGAGGGCGAGAACGGCGCCGAGTTTTTCGTTCGGCCCGCGTTGCTCCCTGGACATTGCGCCACCCCTCGACACAGACGGCTGCCGCGCTGGCATAACCATGCGGCATTCGTAAACCCAGCGTAGTTCGCCGCATCCCAAGCGTTAAGGGGCATTCTTCCGGTTGGCGGGATTGTGGTCCGTACGGAAGTGCGGGGGCAGGTACGGACCGTCGCGGCGTGCTCCCGCCCGTGTGGCCGTGCGCCCGGCCGTGCGCTCTTCTCCGGCCATCGGGGGAGCGGTTCCATGGGTCGTGCGTGGGTCGGCCCGCTGTACTGGATCCAGTGGGCTGGGGGACACCGCCGCCTTCATCCCCGCGGGCGGCGGAGCGGTCCGGGAGGCGTCTTCCGTCTCCCGGGCCGGCGCGGGTTTGCAAGGGCACGCGCGTGCACAGAGCGTTGCGGGAGCCTGCGCCGAACGGCTTCAACGCCGGGCGCACCCGCCGGATTTGGCCGAAAATCGACCCCGTGTTCCGTGCGGGGCAATGCCTCTCACCACGGAAATCGAGGGCGCGCAGGGCGTTCTGGGGGAGCGTACCGGGGGCGCATTCACGTCGCAGACACCGGGGTGCACACCACGGCACCCGTCGGCGCCGACGTCTTCACACTGGCGCATTCCGCGGATCGCGAGCGGCGTCGCCCCCGTCCGTGGCGCGTTCTTCGTGGCAGCATGTGAACCGTTCTTACGGTGCACTCGGTTGTCCACAGCCTGTGGAGGCGTCGATGCGGTGGTTGGTGGGATGGAGCAGCACCGCCGCGGGCGCGTCGGGCGGGCCGGTCGGCTACGACGGCCGGCACGACGCCAACTCGGCGGCCTACGGGGGTCAAGTCGGCTACGAGGGCGAGACGTTGCAACCGGTCGGCTCCCATCTCCTGTGGGGCGACCCCGATCCGCTGTGGGCGGTCGGCGACTGGCGCCCCGACGAGGTGCGGGTGGTGTCGGTCGACGCGCAGAACCGGATCGCCGTGCTCGGCACGTGCGGTGCGACCGACGAGCAGTTGCGCGTCGGGCTGTCCGCCGCGCGCGGAGGGGCACTTCGGCATCTGACGGCCTGGCCGGGCAGCTACACGGCGGTCGTGCGGGTCGGCCGGCGGCTCACCGTCTGCGGAGATCTGGCGGGCGCGCGCCCGGTGTTCCACACCCCCTGGGAAGGCGGCACCGCGTACGCCACCGCCGCGCTGCCGCTGGCCGACCTCGTCGAGGCCAACCTCGACTTCGGCCACCTCGCGGCCCTGCTCGCCGCTCCCGACGTGCCGGCGGCCCTGCACGACTCCACTCCGTACGACGGCGTGCGCCGCGTGCCGCCGGGGCACGCGCTGATCCTGCGCGCCGGGTCCCGCGAGATCGCCGGGTACGAGCCGGTGGCCTCGCTCGCCGTGGCGGCGCCGCCCGCCGACCCCGACAGCGCGGTCGACGCCGTGCGCGACGCGCTCGTCGAAGCGGTACGCGCGCGTCTGTCCGCGCCCCGGCACGTTCCCGACATCGACCCCGGCCCGGTGCCCGGCATGGGCCCCGCCGAACGGCGTGCCGCGCGCGGAATGCCGATGCCCGGCATCGGCGCCGACCTCTCCGGCGGACCGGCCTCCGCCACGCTGGCGCTCCTCGCGGCAGGTCTGCCCGGCATGCCGGGCACGCTGCTCGGTCACGGCACGGGCGCGGGCGAGCGACTGCTGGCCGTCACCTTCAACGACCTGGCCGTCGGCGGAGGCGAGGACGAACTGCAGCGGGCCGGCGCCCTCGCGGCCGGCCCCCGCCTGCACCACGTCGTGGCGGCGGGCGCCGAGGAGACCCTGCCGTACGCCGACATGGACGGCCCGCTGACCGACGAGCCCGGTCCGAGCCTGGTCACGGTCGCCCGGCACCGCGCACGGCTCGCGGCCGGCAGCGCGGACCACTTCACGGGCTACGGCGCCCGCCAGGTCCTGGACGCCCACCCGGCCCGCCTGGCGGACCTGCTGATGGACCGCAAACGTCGGCACCTCGTGCGGCCCGTGGCAGCGCTCACCAAGGCCGACGGGTCCGTGCTCGTCCCCGCGCGCGTGTACGGCGCGGCCCGCCGGCTGGCCCGTACGCCGTACCGCGCGGGCGTCGAGGCGCTCGCCGAACGGCTGCTGCACCGCAGGTTCGGATCCGACGGCTCCGGAGGCGCCCTGGGAGCGTCCCTGGCCGCGCTGACGTGGGGCGGAGCAGGTCCCGCCGCGCGCTGGCTGACCGGCGAGGCGCTCGCTGAAGTATCGGTTCGCCTGCAGAGTGCCGCGCACCGCACCGGCGTGGGACCGGGCCAGCGTCCGGGCGACTACCGCGCGCGTGCCGCCCTCACCCGGCACGCCATGGACCTGCGGGTCCTGGAACAGGCCGCGGAGATCCGCTCCCAGCGACTGCACGCGCCGTTCCTCGACAACCAGGTCGTACGGGCCTGCCGGGCGCTCCCCGAGACCCTGCGCGTGCAGCCGGGGGCGCGGGCTGCGATCCTGCGCTCCGTCCTGAAGGGCGCGGGCGTCACCGACCTGCCGCCCGGCTGGGGCGCGCCCTCGCAGGCCTCCGCCTCCGCCGCCGCCCGGGCGGGCCTGCGCATGGCCATCGACCCTCTCCTCAGCCTCTTCGAGGCCCCGCTCCTCGCGGAAGCGGGGCTGATCGAGGCGCGGGTCGTCCGCAGGGCCCTGCGCGCGGCGGCGGCGGGTGAGCCCCTTCCCCTGGACGGCCTCGCCGACCTGATCTCCCTGGAGATATGGCTCCGCCGCCTGCTCTCCCGCCGGGGCACCTGCTGGACCGGCACACCGGCACGCGCGCGTGCGGTCCCCGCGGGCATCGCACCCCAGAGACGGGCGGTCTCCTCCGGAGGGTGACGGTCGGCGAGCACGGGGGCGACGGGCGGTCTCCCCGAAGGATGCGCGGTCTACTCCGGGGGCGACGGGCGCGTTCTGCCGGCAAAACGATTCTGCCGGGGACGACGCTCGCCGTCGGCACCCGATCGCCGTCGGCGTCCCCTTCGCCGGGCCCGAAGCCGTGAGGTGCGGGCCGGTCGTCGTCCTCGCGTCGTGAAATCGCGTGCCGCACGCCTCGCCCCGGACGACAATGACCCGGTGCGGTACAGAATCCTGGGCGTCACCCAGACCGAGGACGACCAGGGCGTCGCCGTACCCGTGCCCGGGGCCCGCCTCCGCGCCCTCCTCACCGCCCTGGCCCTCCGCCCCGGCCGGCTCACCGCCCCGGAGACCCTCATCGACGAGGTCTGGCCCGAGGCGCCGCCCCAGGACGCGCCCGCCGCCCTCCAGGCCCTGATCGGCCGACTGCGCCGCGCCGTCGGCAGGGACGCCGTGGCCTCCGCTCCGGGCGGATACCGGCTCGCCGCGACCGAGGACGACGTCGACCTCTTCGTCTTCGAGCGACTGGTCCAGCGGGGCGTCGAAGCCCTGCGGCAGGGCGACGCCTCCTTCGCCGCCCGCTCGCTCGACGACGCCCTCGCCCTGTGGCGCGGGCGCGCGCTCGCCGACCTGCCCGACCGCACGCCCGCCGCCCGTCCGGAAGCACTCCACCTGGAGGCGTCCCGCGCCCGCCTCGAAGCGGACCTGCTCCTCGGCCGCGCCCCCGAGGCCGTGCCCCGCCTGACGGAACTGACCGCCGCGCACCCCTACGACGAACCGCTGCACGCGCTCCTCATCCGGGCCCTGCGCGACTCCGGCCGCGCCGCCGACGCCCTCGCCGCCTACGAGACCGCCCGCCGCACTCTCGCCGACGGTCTGGGCGCCGACCCCGGGCCCCGACTGCGCGGCCTGCACGCCGAACTCCTGAACCTCGACGGCCCGGAGCGCGCCCACGGCCCGAAGCCGAGCGGCGGAGCGGAGCCCGGTCGCCATCCGGAGCCCGGTCGCCATCCGGAGCGGGATCGAGGTCCGGAGCCGAGCCATGGGCTGCAGCCTGTTCCCGTCCCGGAGCACGCCGCGTCCGCCCAGTACGCCGCACCTTCGGCGCACGCCGTCTCTTTGGAGCGCGCTCTCCGCCCGGAGCCGGCCTCCCGTCCAGGACCGGCGTCGTCCCCCCGGCCCGCTCGGTCACACCTTCCCGGGCGTCCCGAGGGTGCCCCCGCACCCGGCGCCGGGCGAGGCCGGTCGCATGCGCCCCCTTCCCCGCTCCCGCCCGGACTTCCCGAACGCACCGGCAACCTCCGTCCGCGACTCACCTCCTTCGTGGGCCGGGAACCCGAGATCGCCGCCATCCGTTCCGACGTGCACAGGGCCCGTCTCGTGACGCTCACCGGACCGGGCGGCTCTGGAAAGACCCGTCTCGCCGAAGAGGCCGCCGCCGGGCTTCCGCAGGCGTGGCTGGCCGAGCTGGCGCCGCTCGACCGGCCGGAGGCGGTGCCCGGCGCGGTGGTCAGCGCCCTCGGCCTGCGCGAGACCGTGCTGATGACCACCGAGCTTGCGCCCGCGCAGGACGACCCCGTCGCCCTGCTCGTCGAGTACTGCGCCCCGCGCAGCCAGCTCCTGATCCTCGACAACTGCGAGCACGTCATCGGCGCGGCCGCCGACCTCGCCGAGACCCTCCTCACCCGCTGCCCCGGCCTCACGATCCTCGCCACCAGCCGCGAACCCCTGGGAGTGCCCGGCGAGTCGGTCCGCCCGGTCGAGCCCCTGCTCCCCGACCACGCGCACCGCCTCTTCACCGAGCGCGCGGCCGCCGTGCGTCCGGACGCGGCGACCGCCCTGCGGAACGAGGAGGCGATCGCGGAGATCTGCCGACGGCTGGACGGCCTGCCGCTCGCCATCGAACTGGCCGCCGCCCGCCTGCGGCTGCTCACCCCGCGACAGATCGCCGACCGCCTCGACGACCGCTTCCGGCTGCTGACCTCCGGCAGCCGCACGGTCCTGCCCCGCCAGCAGACCCTGAGGGCGGTCGTCGACTGGTCCTGGGACCTGCTCGACGAACCCGAGCGCGCCCTGCTGCGCGAACTGTCCGTGTTCGCGGGCGGCTGGGACCTGGAGGCCGCCGAGGCCGTGTGCACCGGCCCGGTCGCGGAGCTCGTCGGAGCGCTCGTCGACAAGTCCCTGGTCGTGGCCGCCCCGCACGCCGTGGAGGCCGGCGACGGCATGCGCTACCGGATGCTGGAGACGATCCACGAGTACGCCCTGGAACGCGCGGCCGAGCAGCCGCGCTCCCGCGCCGCGACGGAGCGCCGACACCGCGCGTGGGTGCGGGCGCTGGTCGAGCGTGCCGACCCGTTGCTCCGTTCCGCCGAACAGCTCTTCTGGATCGCCCGTCTGGAGACCGAGCTCGACAACATCCGCGTGGGTCTCGAGCGTTCGCTCACGGCGGGCGACGAGGAGGAGGCCGCCGCGGTCTGCCTGGCCGCGGGCTGGTTCTGGTGGCTGCGCAACTACCGCCACGAGGGCGCGCAGTGGACCGACCGCACCCTGCGCCTCGGCGCCGTCCTGGACTCCCTCCGGCCGCCGCCCCGGGCGGAGGCCCCGGCCGCTCAGGAGGCCCCGGCCGTCGCCCCGGTGCTCCCCGCCGACCTTGCGGCCCGGATGGCCGCCGTCGACCCCGTCGGCATCTTCCTCGCCGAGCCCGAGCCCGAGCCCGAGCCCGAGCCCGAGCCCGGGACTGGACCCCACGCCGAGCCCGGGACCGAGGCCGAGCCCGAGCCCGAGACCGGGAGCGGGAGCGGCGCGGGCACCGGCGCCCAGCCGCGGCCCGCGCAGCGGACGAACCTGCGGATGCTGCACCTGTTCCTGCTGTCCGAATCCGAGCCGACCGACACCTCGAAGGACCCGCGCTACCCGGAGTACCTGGCCCGTCTGCGCGCCCGCTACGAGCCGGGCGGCCCGCAGGCGGCGCGGATGCCCGGCCTCATCTGGCCCGTCACGGCCTTCCAGATGCGGGACACGGTGGACGTCCGCGGAATCCTCGACCGGGCGGTCGACAACTGCCGTCGGCACGGCGGCGACTGGGAGCTCGGCTGCGCCCTGATGTTCCGCACGCACATGGTCGTCGACTCCCCCGGCGGGCTGCACGGCGTCGACGACGACCTGGCGGAGCTGCGCGTGCTGAGCCTGCGCGTCGGCGACCGCTGGATGCGGGCCCAGGTGTGCGGCGCGGCCGCCGAGGCGGAGATGGCGCGCAGCCGTTTTCCGGAGGCGGAGCAGGAGTACCGCGAGGCGCTGCGGCTCGCCTACGAGGTGGGGGCGTACGCCGAGACCCCGTTCCTCATCGCGCGGCTCGCGGAGATCGCCTACCGGTCGGGGGACGCGGACGGCGCCCTGGCCACCCTGGACGAGGCGAACAGCGCGGCCGACCGCTACGGCGTGCCGGACGTCCGTGCGTTCGTCCTGCTGCTGCGCGCCCACATCGCGCTGTACGTGGAGGACGACGCGGCCCACGCGCGCGTGCTCTTGGCCGAGGGGCGGGCGGCGGCAGGCGCGGGCACGCCGCCGCCCCAGTTCGCGGCGGCGCTGAACATGCTCGTCGCGGAGCTCGCGGCCGTCGAGTCCGGGCCTCGGCACGCCCTGCCGATGCTCGCCGACACGCTGCGGCAGGCGATGGCCGACCAGTGCGCCGAGACGGTCACGGCGTCGATCGTGGACGATGCGGCGGTCCTGCTGGCCCGGCTCGGCGACTTCCCGCGCGCGGCGCGGCTCCTCGCGGTCGCCGACCGTCTGCGCGCCCCTCACCCCCGGCCCATGCCGCAGGACGCCCGCGTCGAGCGCGCCGAGGCCGCGATCCGTGAGGCCCTGGGCGCCGAGCGCCGTGCGGCCGAGCGCGCCCGTGCGTCTCACATGACGTCCGACGACGCCCTGCGCGAGATCACCGCGGCCGTCCACGACCACCCGGTCCCACCCGCCGCCCAGCCGGACGAGCCGTCCGCCGACGTGCCCGGCACCCTGCCCGACGACCCGGAGGATGCCGGTGACAGCACCCGGGCCCCGGGGCCTACGAGCAGGTGAAGCGGGACTCCGCCCAGTCCGCGAGGGCCACCGAGCCCAGGGCGTCACGCGGTTCGACGACCAGTCGCACGGTCGTCCGGCCGGTGAGGTCCACATGGACGGGGACGGCCGGGTCTCCGCCCCTGACCAGGCCGGAGGACCAGAGCCGGGTCCCGTCGCCGTAGACGGAGAAGGCGACCCCGCCGAGTCCGAGCGTCAGGTCGTCGAGGCCGGCCAGCGCGTCGTACGCGGTGCACGCGCGGTGGAGGTCGACGGTGACGGAGGAGCCGCCGTGCACGGTCGCCCCGCCCGCGTACCGCCGGTCCGCGACGGACAGTGCGGACCGCTGCCACACCCAACTGCTCCCGCGGAGCCTGATCTCGGGCCCGGTCCCGTCGCCGACGACGTCGTACGGCAGCTCGCCCAGCGGATAGACGGCCGGGGCGGGCGGAGGAGCGGGCGTGGGCGCCCGAGTGGGCGTCGGAGCAGGCGGCGGGGTGGGCGTCGGGGCGGTCGGGGGAACGGGGCTGGGCGTGGGTGAGGGGGCCCGGGAGGCCGGGGCCTCGGAGGCGGACGTCGGCGTCGGGACGGCCGCGGGCACGATCACCGGCGGTCGAGGCCCGGGCCGCCGCACGCGCGTCGGCACGGGCGTCGGCTGCTCGGGCTGCGCGACCGGCGCGGGTGCGGAGGCGGGAGGGCGTGCCTCGGGCTGCCGGGCGGGGGCGTCATGGCCGACGAGGGCGAGGGCCACCGCGGCGGCCGCCACCGCGACCACGCCGGCCGCGACACCGGCCTTCACGGGCGCGCCCAGCCCCTCCGAGGCCAACGCACCGCCACCGGTGCTCCCGGCGCCCGCTCCGCCCGAGGAGCCGCCCGCGGCGGCCGCGCCGGCGGCGCCCGCCGCCCCCGCCCCGGCGCCGCCGAGGAGCGCGAGGGCCTTGGCGTAGCCGGCCGCGCCGAACCAGCCGATGACCGCGACCGGCACCACGGCGGGGATGCTGCCGGCCACTTCCTCGATCTGCAGCGCCGCCAGCCGGCACCGGGAGCACTCCTCCAGGTGCTTGCGCAGTCCCCGTTCGGCGCGGGTGCGCAGCCGCCGACGGGCGTAGGTGCCGAGCTGGTCGGCGTAGGCGGCGCACTCCTCGTCGCTGGTGAGCGTGGCGCTGACGTGGGCCTGGAGGTAGGCCTGCTTGAGGCCCTCCCGGGCACGGCTGGCGAGGACCCGGGTGCCGTTGGCGTCGAGGCCGAAGAGCATGGCGACCTCGCTCGGCGACTCGTCCTCGACCTCGGTGTGCCACAGCACGGCCTGCCAGCGCTCGGGGAGGGAGCGGAAGGCCTGCATGGCCATGGACTGCTCGGCCTCGTGCATCGCGCGGACGTCGGCGCCCGGGTCGAGCGCGTCGTCGTCGGACATCTCCGCGGCGCGGGCGGACCGCGCCGCGAACACCGCGAAGTCGTCCACGAGTTGTTCCCGCTTCGCCGACCGCGTCCAGTGCGCGGCCACCCGCCGTACGGAGGTGAGGAGGTAGGCGCGGACGGCGTACTCGGGCCCGGAGCCGCCGCGCACCGCCTGGAGCATGCGGGCGAACACCTCGGCGGTGAGGTCGTCGGCGGTGTGCGCGTCCCGGCAGCAGGTGCGGGCGTAGCGGCGCACCGCGTCGGCGTGGCGCCGGTAGAGCTCCTCGTAGGCCGTGTCGTCGCCCGAGCGCATCCGGCCGATCAGGTCGGTGTCGGCGGGCGGCAGATCCCGCGGCGGCGGCAGGACGCCGCCGTCGGCCCGCCACTCCCGCTGGGCCGGGACCGTGCCCTCGAAAGCGCGGCCGGGCGGGGGCGCCGCGGGCTCGCCCGCCCGGCCGCTCGCGCGTCCGCCCTGGCTCGGCACCTGTTCGTCCCGACCGTCAACGCTCATCGCGGAAGACTCCCGCCGCCTGCCCCACCCGTCCCGACCACCGGGTCAGAGTGCCATATCGGCTTTCGGTCAGGACCCCGTCGGACGGTGCTTCCACCCGTCCGTGGGGATCTGCCGCAGTCCGTCACCGGACCGCACTCCTTTCGGAGGGCGACGCAACGTCCGTGCCGTGCGCGGGAGTTCGGGTGCACGCCCGCTGTGCCGGGGCCGCCGGCCGTGGTGGACGGGGTGCGGGGGCCGCTCGGGACCCCCGCCCACCGTCACCCGCACGAGTCAGGAAGGCCGCGAGCGCAGACCCTCGAGCAGGATGTCCAGCAGTCGCGCCGAGGCCGCCGCCTGATGCGCCGGATCCGGCAGCGAGGGCGCCGCCGTCGCGATGACCAGCAGCACGTCCGACACGGACACGTCGGCGCGCAGCTCGCCCGCCTCCCGCGCCCGCTCCACGAGCCGGCCCACGACCTCCAGCAGCGCCGTCGCCCCGCTGTCGTCGGCAGGCGCCGTCGTGCCGTCCTCCGGGACGAGCCGCAGCTCACCGGAGCCCGGCTGGGTCCGCTGCTGCGGCACCCGCGCCGCCTCGACCGGCACGCCCTCCGCCTCGTCCTCCGCGACGCCCACCCGCAGCACCCGCGGCGGCAGCAGCCGCCCGGCGCCGGACGCCACGGACGTCCGCAGGAAGCGCGACAGCGCCGACCACGGTTCGTCCTCCTGCCCGAGCGCCGCACGCGCCTGGTCCGTCAGCCGGGAGGTCTCCTCCTCGGCTATCCGCCGGACCAGCACGTCCTTGCTGGGGAAGCGCCGGTACACCGTGCCGACGCCGACCCGCGCGCGCCGCGCGACGTCCTCCATCGGCGCGCCGTAGCCCAGCTCGCCGAACACCTCACGTGCCGCGCGCAGTACGTGTTCCAGGTTGCGCTGTGCATCCACGCGCAGCGGCGCTGTCCGCGCGCCCTCTCCGCGTCCGCCGCCCAGTGCCGTCCCGACCGCGCCGCCGGGCGCGAGGGCCGACGTGGACGCCGTCGACGACCAATGCGAACTCTGCATGTGCATGAATAATCCCCCGGTAATGACGTCTCCCCCCGGAGACTTTCCCCGCCATCGAAAGCCGGGGCGTGGAACACAGGGGACGGCCGCCCCGGGCCCGCCCGTCGCAGACCCGCAGAGCGCTTCCCCCTGACACCCCGTCGTCACACGAACATAGTTGAGAGAGAGTCAATTCAGAAGGGGCACGTTCCGCACGGAGCGACCCCCGATCGGAGTACGAGCGGCATTCGTCCCGATTGCGCCCCCTCCCGCGCCTTGGTACATACCAGCTGACCTGCGCATACGCCCCGTGCTCGGGTGTTTCGGCCAACCCCTCGGCCACCCGACTCGCGGTCACACAATTTGTCGAGGCTGTGGACAAACGCAAGCGCCGGGTGCGTCATGGGATGGTGAAGGAACGTGCGCGCATTCTCGTTGTCGGCGGCGGCTACGTCGGGATGTACACGGCCCTGCGGCTCCAGCGGAGGCTGAAACAGGAACTGGGCCGCGGCGAGGCCGAGATCACGGTCGTCACCCCCGACCCGTACATGACCTACCAGCCCTTCCTCCCCGAGGCGGCCGCGGGATCCATCTCCCCCCGGCACGTCGTCGTGCCGCTGCGTCGCGTCCTGCCCCACTGCCGGATCGTGGTCGGCGAGGTCACCGCCGTCGACCACGCCAAACGCACCGCCACCCTCACCACCCTCGCCACCGAGGAAGAGGGCGCCGGCCCCCAGCAGCTGACGTACGACGAACTCGTCCTCGCGCCCGGCTCCGTCTCCCGCACCCTGCCCATCCCCGGGCTCGCCGACTACGCCATCGGCTTCAAGACCGTCGAAGAGGCCATCGGGCTGCGCAACCACGTGATCGAACAGATGGACATCGCCTCCTCCACCCGCGACCCCGCCATCCGTGACGCCGCCCTCACCTTCGTCTTCGTCGGCGGCGGCTACGCGGGCGTGGAGGCGCTCGGCGAGCTGGAGGACATGGCCCGCTACACCACGCGCTACTACCACAACGTCCAGCCCGAGGACATGAAGTGGATCCTCGTCGAGGCCTCCGACCGCATCCTGCCCGAGGTCGGCGCCGACCTCGGCCGCTACACGGTCAGTGAGCTGCGCCGCCGCAACATCGACGTACGCCTGAACACCCGACTGGACTCCTGCGCCGACCGCGTCGCCGTCCTCAGCGACGGCGCCCGCTTCCCCACCCGCACGGTCGTGTGGACCGCCGGCGTCAAACCCCACCCGCTCCTCGCCGCCACCGACCTCCCGCTCAGCGAACGCGGCCGGCTGAAGTGCACCCCCGAGCTGACCGTCGACGGCGTCACGCACGCGTGGGCGGCCGGGGACACCGCGGCCGTCCCCGACGTCACCGTCGACGAGCCCGGCAAAGAGACCGCGCCCAACGCCCAGCACGCCGTCCGACAGGCCAAGGTCCTCGCCGACAACATCGTGCGCTCCCTGCGCGGCGAACCCCTCCAGACGTACGCGCACAAATACGTCGGCTCGGTCGCCTCACTGGGGCTCCACAAGGGCGTCGCCCACGTCTACGGACGCAAGCTCAAGGGGTACCCGGCCTGGTTCATGCACCGCGCCTACCACCTCAGCCGCGTTCCCACCGTCAACCGCAAGATGCGCGTCCTCGCCGAATGGACCCTCTCCGGACTCTTCAAACGGGAGATCGTCTCGCTCGGATCACTCGAACATCCTCGCGCGGAGTTCGAACTCGCTGCCGGTGGAAAGCCTTCTGACGAGTCTTCCGGCAACCCGAAGGGGTCGTCCTGACCGGAACAGGAACTCCACCGGCCGCCCCCACGTCTGACGAATGTCGGTCCGGACGGCGGCCGCACTGCCAGACTGCTCCCTGCTCATAGCCCGACGCCGAGCGCCCGAGCCCTCCCGGGCCGCTCCCGAACCGCCCCGACCCCCTTCCGCACCCCTCCGTACCCCTCCGCCTTCCGTATCCCCTCCGAGTACCTTCCACAGCCCCTTCCAGAGCCCCGGCGGGCCGGCGCACGCTCCCGCCGACGCACCAGACCGTCCCCACCAGCGCCACACCCCGGGTGCTGCGACAATGTGCGGCCACCGCCGTGCGCCCCCGGAGCAGGCCGGGCCCGGAGCCGGCCGACGACGACTACACGAGGCAAGGATTCGTGAACTTCACGCGCTGGAGCGCCCGGCTCCCCGGAACACAGCGCCGCGCCGCCGCGCGGGCCGAGCACCCGGTCACCACCACGGACCGACGCAGCGAGGGCTCGGTGCCCGCGGCCCGCGCCGAACAGCTCACCGACGCGCCCCCCGTGCCCGCGGTCGACGAACTCCCGGTGCGTGAGGTCCTCGACCGCGTCCCGGCCCTCGTGGCCCTCGTCCACGGCCCCAGCCACCGCCTCGCCTACGTCAACGACGCCTACACGGCCGCCTTCGGCGCACGCCCCTGCGGCGAACCGGCCGCCGAGGCCCTGCCCGAGCTGCGCGACCTCGGCCTGATGCCCCTGCTGGACCAGGCCCTGCGCAGCGGCAAGCCCCGCACCCTGAAGTCGCGCAAGGCCCCCGACGGCCGCCACTACACCTTCACCTGCACCCCCGCCGCCGAGGACAACGGCGAAGGAGCGGTCCTGATCTTCGCCACCGACGTCACCGACCACGCGGAGGCCGCCGAGCGCCTCAGGACCAGCGAACGCCGCCAGCGCGAGACCGCCGTCACCCTCCAGCGCTCCCTCCTGCCCCAGGAACTCGAAGAGCCCGACGACCTGCGCATCGCCGCCACCTACCAGCCCGGCGGCACCGAGGCCGCGGTCGGCGGCGACTGGTACGACGTCATCACCCTCGGCGGCGGCCGCACCGCCCTCGTCATCGGCGACGTCATGGGCCGCGGCGTCCGCGCGGCCGCCGTCATGGGCCAACTGCGGACGGCCGTCCGGGCGTACGCCCGCCTCGACCTGCCCCCGCACGAGGTGCTCCAGCTCCTCGACGGCCTCGCCATGGAGATCGACGCCAACCAGATCGCCACCTGCGTCTACGCCATCCACGACCCCAACGAGGGCCGGCTGGTATACGCCTCGGCGGGCCACCTGCCCATCCTCGTCCGCGACGACACCGGCACCGTGCTGCGCGCCGACGAGCCCACCGGCCCGCCCCTCGGCACCGGCGGCTGGATGCACGCCTCCGGCTCGATCCCGCTCGGCCCCGGCTCCACGGCCGTCCTCTACACCGACGGACTGGTGGAGCGCCGCAACGAAGACCTGGACGAAGGCATCGCCGCCCTGGAGCGCGCCCTGGCCGGCGCCACCGGCACGCCCCAGGTCGTCTGCGACCGCCTCGTCCGCTCGGCCGGCGTCACCGCCGACCACGACGACGACGTCGCCGTCCTCGTCCTCCAGCACCCCGCCCGCACCGGCCCGGACGGAGAACTGTTCCGCAACGCGGCCCTGGAGCTGCTCGGCGGAGTCGAAGCGGCACCACGCGCGCGTGCCTTCGCCTCCGGCGTCCTCACCAGCTGGCGCTTCCCCGCCGACCTGCACGACCTGGGCGTCCTCGCCACCAGCGAACTGGTCGCCAACTCGCTCCAGCACGGCATCCCGCCCATGCGGCTACGGCTGCGCCGCACCGACCGCCGCCTGATCATCGAGGTCACCGACGGCGACGACCACCTGCCGCGCCGCCGCCGCGCGGAACCGGGAGACGAGTCCGGCCGGGGCATCGCCATCGTCGCCACCATCGCCTCCCACTGGGGCAGCAGACGCACCCCCGGCGGAGGCAAAGCGGTCTGGTGCGAGTTCGTCCTGCCGAGACCGGCGGAATGACCACGCGCGGATGCCGCCGATGACGGCGCGCGGGAACAAGCCGAACATGGATCCCCCCGCGCGCGGCACCTAGGCGAGCACGCCCCCCGGTGCTACTAGCTCTGCATGGCAGACGTAACGGGCTTTCATCTCAAGGGAAGCGCCCCCGAGCGCTACGAACACTACGTCGCGCCCCTCATGGCGCCCTTCGTCACCGCACTGGTGGACGCCGCGGACCTCTTCCCCGGCGCCTCCGTCCTCGACCTCGCATGCGGCACCGGCTTCGCGGCCCGCGCCGCCGCAGCACAGGCCGGACCCACCGGCCGGGTCGCCGGCGCGGACCTCAACGAGGCCATGCTCAAGATCGCCCAGGCGTGCCACCCGCGCCTCTACCCGGACATCGAGTTCACCGCCGCCCCCGCCGACGACCTCCCCTACCCCGACGCGGCCTTCGACGCCGTCCTCTGTCAGCAGGGAGCCCAGTTCTTCCCCGACCTCGACGCCGCCCTGACGGAGTCAGCCCGGGTCACCCGCCCCGGAGGCCGCTTCGCCGCCACACTATGGGCCCGGCTTGACGACTCCCCGTACTTCGTGGCCCAGTACCGGACGCTCGAGCAGTACGACGGCCCCGAAGCCGCCGCGGGCTTCCGGGCCGCCTTCGACGCCGCGGACCGCGTGACCGCCGCCCTCGACCGCGCCGGATTCCGCTCCACGGCCCGCCGCGACCTCACCTTCGCCATCGACCTGCCCCCACTGGACGACTACATCGCCGGCCACCTCTCCTCGATCCCCTGGGGCCAGACCCTCGTCGACACCGCGGGCGACGAGGCCCTCACCCGGGCCGCCGAGACCATCCGAGCCCAGCTCCCCGCATCCACGACCACGTTCCCCTTCACGGCGACCCTGGTGACCGCGGTCCGCTGAACACACGGGACGGAGAGAAGGCGGAGGGGCCGTCGTCCCGAGAACGACGGCCCCTCTCCCGTGCGGTGCGCGCGATCCGCCCGCAGCGCCTCAGGCCTCCGCGGCCACGGGCTGCACGGCGGCCCCACCCCGGGCCACCACCCGCTTGCGCACCAGCCACGGCTGGTCCTGGACGGCGGTCAGCTGCCGCCCCAACCGCAGCGCGAGGTAGGTGATCCCCAGCGAGAACAGCAGGAACGTCACGATGTACGGCGCGTGCAGCGAAGCCCCCATCGGGCCGCCGACCGCCGGCCCCACGGCCAGCGCGAGCTGCTTCACCAGGGCGAACGCGGAGTTGTACTGCCCGGCCATCCCGGCCGGAGCCAGATCGGCCACCAGCGGCGCGAGCGTCGGCGACAGCATCGCCTCGCCCAGCCCGAACAGCGCGTACGTCGACACGAACGCGGCCGTCGCCATCTCCCGGCTCCCGTGACCGAGCCCGGCGTATCCCGCCACGACCCACGCCACGGCCCAGAGCAGCCCCACCGCCGCGATCACCCGCGACCGCTTCTGCCGCTCCACGAACTTCAGCACCGCGAACTGCGCCACCACGATCATCGCCGTGTTGGCGGCCAGAGCCGTCCCGAGCGCCGACGTCGAGATGCCCGCGGCCTCGACCCCGTACGCGCTCAGCCCGGACTCGAACTGTCCGTAGCAGGCGAAGAACAGCACGAAGCCCAGCACACACAGCTGCACCATGGCCCGGTTGCCGAGCAGCTGCTTCCAGCTGCCCCGCGCGGACTGCGGAGCGCCCTCCACGCGAGGGGCCCGAGGCAGCCGCACCGTCGACATCACCACGGCCAGCAGCAGGAACATCGCCGCCTCGATGCCGAACAGCAGGGTGAAGGACGAGACCCGCGTCGTGTCGACGAGATGCCCGCCGATCAGGCCGCCCACGCCGAGCCCGAGGTTCTGCAGGAAGAACTGCGTCGCGAACGCCCGCGAACGCGTCTCCGCGGTCGAGCAGTCCACGATCATCGTCGCCAGAGCGGGCTGCATCACGGCCTGCCCGGCCCCGAGCGCGGCAGCGGCGGCGAGTACGGCGGAGGAGGTGCCGGCCAGCCCGAGGCCCAGCGCACCGAGCGCGGCGGTCAGCAGGGCGGCGAGCAGGACCGGCAGTGGACCGCGCCGCACGATCGCCCGACCGGCGAACGGCAGCACGATCAGCGCGGCGACGGCGAAGACGGCGAGCACCAGCCCCGCCGTCATGGCCCCCAGCCCCCGCACCTGCGCCACATAGACGTACAGGTAGGGGACGGTGAAGCCGAGCCCGAACGCGCTGAGTGCATTGCCCACGTGGATCCGGCGCATCGCTGCGCCCATCGCCCTGGTCACGTTCACCTCAATCAGGTAGGAGTCGTCAGTACTTAGTACCGAAGACTTAGAAGCTAAAGTTCGAAGCTAAACTGTACACATCGAAGGACTTCAACACGAACGCGCCCCGTGCGATACTTGTTCCCATGGGCGACACCCCCGGCACGGCCGGCACAGGCCTCGGCAGCGAGCCGACCCTCGAAGAGCAGATCGCCGCCTATCAGCGCGAGTTCCAGGACCTCGATCCGCAGGTCGAGAAGATCGTCTCGGCGCTCTCCCGCCTGAACCGCCGGATGAACGTCGCCTACGGCCGCCAGACCGCCGACCTCGGCATCAGCAACGCCGAGTGGGAGGTCCTCAAGGCCCTCGTCCTCTCCGGTGCTCCCTATCGCCTGGGGCCGAGCGACCTTGCGAAGCGGCTCGGCCTGACGCCGGCCGCGATGACCCACCGGATCGACCGCATGGTCACCGAAGGCCTGGTGACCCGTGAGCGGGACGAGTCCAACCGGGTCCGGGTGATCGTGGAGCTGACGCCCGAGGGCCGGGAGAAGTGGCTGAGGGCCATGCGCATGGCGACGGTCTTCGAGGAAGACCTCCTCCAGGACCTCTCCGCAGCGGAGCGCACCACCCTCGGCGACGTCCTGACCAGGCTCCTGCGCCGGGTGGAGCACGCCCAGCCGGACGCGGGCGGCCGGCTCAGCGACCTCGACTGAACGGACCGCGCCCGTTCGGCCTAAAAGATCTTGACAGGGGTGGTTGACAGCCCCACCCAGGATCCGTAGAGTTCTTCGGGTTGCCGCGGAGCCGTAACGGTTCTCCGGCAGCACCTCCGCCGCAGTAGCGGCACACAAACCACCAGCACGATCTCCCTCGGGGTTGAATTCGGCGTGCCCGAATTGAATTCGATCGGGGGCCGGCAGCTCGATTAGCAACTGCCGAACGGATCCGCTAAGGTTTGAGACGTCGGAACGGCCCAACAGCCGCGAAGACGAATCCCGCTGACTGGGAATCAGGGCCGAAAGAGTCTGGTAGAGTCGGAACCGCCGGAAAGGGAAACCGCGAGATAAGCGGGGAACCTGGAAAGCACCGAGGAAATCGGATCGGGAAACGGTCTGATAGAGTCGGAATCGCAAGACCGAAGGGAAACTGCCCGGAGGAAAGCCCGAGAGGGTGAGTACGAAGGAAGCGTCCGTTCCTTGAGAACTCAACAGCGTGCCAAAAAT